>NZ_QQWY01000109.1:0-992 GCF_003950455.1 Sphingomonas sp. ABOLE | reverse complement strand
TTGCGGCGGCGGCGGTTGCCGTCCATGTCGCGGGTGCCGCGATCTTCCCGGTTCCACACGACGCGGAAGCCGTCCACATCGTCGCCGAAAAGCATGATCGGGAGCGGGTTCTTGAAGCTCGGGTCTTCGAGCCGCCCCTGATAGAAGGTTTCGCCGCTGGAGTTGCTCACCTGCTCCCACAGGGCACCGACGACAACCCAACGGTTGCCAACGTTCAGGGCCATGATCTCGAAGGCGGGTGCGCGATCGTTGTCGCTGCGGACGGGGCGGAGGCCGAGGCGCGGAAGGTCGATAGTAACCGACGCGATCGAACCGAGAAGATCACCGCTCTGAGCGCGCTTAAATTCACCGATGTTCATGATCATTACTCCAGTAGGCGGGGGCTTCTCCCCCTGTGTCTGGGTCGGGGCCTCTCCCCTTCCCTTCCGACATCTTCCTTTTACTCTCTCCCCTCTAAGTATTGAAGCGCATTGTTTTCTTGACGAAAACTCATCGTACATGGTGAGTCTGAGCAAGAAAAAGGCCCCGACTAGGGGCCGCAAAGAAAAGGGCAAATAACGCATTGGCCGCCCATGCGGCCAATTCTGCTTCTATAGCTGCGTTGAGCGCGGCTCGCCCTTGATCTCATCGCACCTGGAGCCGTCCTCGCAGGGGCTCAAGGCGCAGGCCTGTTCGACGCGGGCAACAGAAATGACGGTGGCTCCGACGCGCTTGCGCGTTGGATACCGTAGGGCCTTTAGGCCCGGTATTTCTGTTGAGGGGGCTTCCAACAAACATAAGCATCGGCCGCAGGCCGATACATGCTTGCCCCCGACCGCGGCGGGCAGGGCTGTAACGCGGAGACACTGAGAGGCGGCGTAGGGGGCGGTGAGATCATGGGCTCACAAGCAGCCCATGACGCGCCGATGCGCGTCATTCGACAGCCGAAGGCTGCTGGGGATGCATGATCAGCGGGCGACCAGGTGCGGGGCAGGGGAGTGCAGGCTGCAGCG
>NZ_QQWY01000108.1:0-1021 GCF_003950455.1 Sphingomonas sp. ABOLE | reverse complement strand
TGTTGAGACCCTGCACACCAGTGTTGCCGCCAGTTAGAAAAGGCACATTCCGCCGCAAGATAGAAATGGCACAACGCCTTCGGCAGCGGGGGCTGCGTGGAGCCCTCCTCATAGCGCAGCGCTGCCCCCGCTGATGCCCCACACTCCCGGCTCCTGTCCCCGGACCCGCTGCGCACGCAGCGGGCCCGGTCACACCGCCTCAGCCGCTGGTGCTCGTGCTATAGGGTAGGCGTCGACGGCAGCTTCGGCACAGAGGCTGTGTGGAAACGCGTTGATGTGGTAATCCCGACCCCAAGCTTGTCGAGCGCTCGGCCCAAGTGCGACATGCCGTCGCTGTCGGCCGTCGCGCGGTTGTTCCGAAAGGCGCTGTGCTTGTCCGAATAGAAGGCGATAGGCTTGCCGTGCCGCTTGAGATATGTCCGTGTCGCCTGCAGGTAGGAGAGGGCGCTCTCGCTCTCCGCCATCTCGAGGTGCATCAGCTCGCTCGTGGCATCGTCGATATACACCAGCAGGCTGCAGCGAGGGCCGCGGCCCTCGAACCAGTCATGGTCCGAACCGTCGACCTGGATGAGTTCGCCGCGGCGCTCGCGACGGTTTCGGGTCTGGTGAAGCCTGGCGCGCTTGGCGGCCTTGGCTTTCCACAGGCCGGCGCCGATCATCAGCTGGCGCAGCGTCTCGTGCGAGAGCGCGATGCCGTGGCGCTCGGCCAGATACTCGGCCGCCAACGTCGGCTCAAAATCGGCGTAGCGCTCGCGGACGATGCCGAGGATCTGCTCCCGGCAGGTTTCGCTCAACCGGCGGTTGCTCGGCCGACCGCGCTTCCGGGATATCAGGCCGGCAGCGCCGTCAGCGCAGAACCTGTCGAGCAGCCGATAGACTTGGCGCCTGCATAGCCTGAGCAGCTCGCCAGCCTCGCTTGCGGTGATCTCGCCCCGCTCGACGCGCTGCAGCGTTTCGTACCGTGACAACTCGCTCCGGCTCATCGCGACCACCGTCATCAGCGTGCCCCCAATTGCTCGGG
>NZ_QQWY01000107.1:0-1000 GCF_003950455.1 Sphingomonas sp. ABOLE | reverse complement strand
CCGCCGCCAGTTGCAGGTCCCTTGTCGACAGCCCGCCCGCGTCATGCGTGGTCAGCAGGATGTCGACCCGGTTCCACACATTCGACCATTCGGGATGGTGATCCGCCTTCTCGGCGATGAGCGCGACGCGGGTCATGAACGCAAAAGCTTCGGTGAAATCGGCGAACAGGAAGCGGCGAGTGATCGCGTCGCGCCCCCGTTCGTAGTTCCAGGCGGGCAGGGCCGCGAGCGATTCCTCGCGCAGGCCGTCGGTCAGTCGCGCTACCATAGATCCCCTCCTTGCTCGTTCTCTGCCGCTCCGCCTATGCATTCGGCCATGCCGGAGCAAGCGCCAACCTTCGCCCCCGATGCGGCCCTGATCGAGCGCCTCGCCCGCGCCGCGCTGGCCCGCATTCCCGCGCCCTTCCAGGTGCATCTCGCCGACGTGGTGTTGCTGGTCGAGGAGTTCGCCGACGAAGAGACGCTCGACGCGCTCGGCATCGACGATCCCTTTGCGCTCAGCGGCCTCTATCACGGCCGGCCGATCGGCGAGAAATCGGCGTTTGATTCGGGCGGTCTGCCCGATCGCATCCACCTCTATCGCCGCGCGATCCTCGACGAATGGGTGGAGACCGGCGAATCGCTCGAGCGGCTGGTCCACCACGTCGTGATCCACGAGGTCGGCCATCATTTCGGCCTGTCCGACGAGGCCATGCACGCGCTCGAAGACGCCGCAGATTGAACCCGGGCATCGCCTTTGACGCCGTGACCTGCCTGCGCGGGGGGCGGATCCTGTTCGAGGGGCTTTCCTTCGCGCTGGCGCCCGGCGACGCTGGCTTGGTGCTCGGACCCAATGGCGTTGGCAAGTCCAGCCTGGTCCGCATCGCCGCCGGGCTCCTCGCGCCGCTGGGCGGGCGGGTGCGGCGGCGGGGGGGCGGGCGCCCCCGCCATATCGCCATCGGCACCGCGCTGCTGGCGCTGCTGATCCATCTCGACGGTTCGGGGGCGGTCTGCTTCCTGA
>NZ_QQWY01000106.1:0-748 GCF_003950455.1 Sphingomonas sp. ABOLE | reverse complement strand
TCGAAGCTCAGCAGGTTCGCATCCGGATCGGTGCGGATCACGGTCTGCGCCCGCAGCCCGGCGAACAGCAGCGCCGCCAGCAGCGCCTCCACCGCGATCGCCGCCGCCGCGCCGCGCGCTCGGGAGCCTCCCGACATCATCGGATTTGCCCCGATCGTTGCGGGTTCATGCAACCGAAATGCGGCATGACACATTGATACGCATCGAACACGAACCGAAAGATGGGGTCCGAATATGCGTAAGACAATCGCCGCGCTCGCCGCCTTTGCCCTGGCCATGCCGGTCGCGATGCCGATCGGGGTCGCCAGCGCCCAGTCGCGCTACGAAGGCAAGTCCAAGTCCAGCCGCAACTATCGCTATGTGAAGAAGTGCCGCAAGTCGAAGGGCGAAGCCGGTCTGATCGCGGGCGGCGTCGCCGGTGCGCTGGCCGGTCCGTCGGTGGTCGGCGGCGGCCTGCTCGGCGCCGCGGCCGGTGGTGTCGCCGGTGCGCTGGGCGGCCGCGCGATCGACCGCACGATCACCGCGAAGAACCGCTGCACCTATGTGCGCGTCCGCCGCTGAACGATCGCAGGGGCGGGCCCGGCCCCGCCCCTTTCCAAAGCTGCCTGCATCGGCCAGAAACCGGCCATTCCCGCGACGCGTTCCGCGCCGCCCCCGAAGATGCAGGAAGTATGCGTATGTCCAGCTATGCTGATCGTCTGAACGCGCTGCGCGCGCAACTCGCGCAGGACGCGCTCGACGGCTTCGT
>NZ_QQWY01000105.1:0-1220 GCF_003950455.1 Sphingomonas sp. ABOLE | reverse complement strand
TGAACCGCGCCGGGTTTGTCGGAGGCCCCAACTCCTGAGAGGAAGGGCCTATGACGAGCAAGACGACGAACAAGTTCTCGCCTGAGGTTCGCACGCGCGCGGTGCGGATGGTGCTGGAACACGAGAAGGATCACCCGTCGCGGTGGGCGGCGGTAGTATCGATCGCGGCGAAGATCGGCTGTTCCGGGCAGACGCTCAACGAATGGGTGAAGAAAGCCGAGGTGGACAGCGGCATGCGCGGCGGTGTGCCGAGTGACGTCGCGGAGCGGATGAAAGCCTTGGAGCGCGAGAATCGCGAGCTGCGTCAGGCGAACGAGATCCTTCGCAAGGCGTCGGCCTATTTTGCGATGGCGGAGCTCGACCGCCGAGCGAAGTGATGGTGTCGTTCATCGACGCGCACCGCGCGGTGTACGGGGTCGAGCCGATCTGCCGGGTACTGCCGATCGCCCCATCCACCTACCATGCCCATGTTGCCAGAAGGATAGAGCCGACCAGGCGGTCGGCTAGGGCTCGGCGGGACGACGTGCTCCGGCCGGAGGTGCGCCGCGTGTTCGAGGAGAATTTCCGCGTCTATGGCGTCCGCAAGATCTGGCGGCAGCTGCGCCGCGAGGGGTTTGGCGTCGCCCGATGTACCGTTGCCCGGCTGATGCGGGCGATGCGCCTGGCAGGCGTGATCCGCGGCAAGCCGGTGCGCACCACCATCAGCGACAAGGCGGCACCATGCCCGCTCGATCGGGTGAACCGCCAGTTCCGTGCGCTGGCGCCGAACATGCTGTGGGTGTCGGACTTTACCTACGTGGCGACCTGGGCGGGGTTCGTCTACGTGGCGTTCGTCATCGACACCTATGCGCGTCGGATCGTCGGCTGGCGTGTTAGCCGGAGCGCCCATACCGGCTTCGTCCTCGACGCGCTCGAGCAGGCGCTGCACGATCGCCGTCCTGCGCGAGGTGCTGGCCTTGTCCACCATTCGGACCGCGGCAGCCAGTACGTGTCCATCAAATACACCGAGCGCCTCGCAGAAGCCGGCATCGAACCCTCGGTCGGCAGCGCCGGCGACAGCTATGACAATGCCTTGGCCGAGACGATCAACGGCCTGTACAAGGCTGAAGTCATCCATCGACGCGGCCCATGGCGCAGCTTCGAAGCCGTCGAATACGCCACCCTCGAATGGGTCGATTGGTTCAACCATCGCCGGCTCCTCGAGCCCATCGGCAACATCC
>NZ_QQWY01000104.1:0-1354 GCF_003950455.1 Sphingomonas sp. ABOLE | reverse complement strand
GTGCGGGACCGCTGGAAACAGCACTTTCGGCACAGGGGAAAATCGTGCGCATTGCGATGATCGGCACGGGCTATGTGGGCCTGGTATCTGGAGCCTGCTTCTCGGACTTCGGCCACGAAGTCATCTGCGTGGACAAGGACGCGCGGAAAATCGAACTGCTCCACCAGAATGTGATGCCCATCTACGAGCCGGGCCTCGACGCGCTGGTGGCGAGCAACGTCAAGGCAGGCCGCCTGTCGTTCACGACCGACCTGGCCGAAGGGGTGAAGGATGCCGATGCGGTGTTCATCGCCGTGGGCACGCCCAGCCGCCGCGGCGACGGCCATGCCGATCTCTCCTATGTCTTCGCTGCAGCGCGGGAAATCGCGGAGAACCTGACCAAGCCGAGCGTGATCGTCACCAAGTCGACCGTGCCCGTCGGCACCGGCGACGAAGTCGAGCGGATCATCGCCGAGGTCGCCCCCGACAGCGGCGCCAAGGTCGTCTCAAACCCCGAATTCCTGCGCGAAGGCGCGGCGATCGAGGACTTCAAGCGGCCCGACCGCGTCGTCGTCGGCACCGATGACGAATTCGCCCGCCAGGTGATGCGCGAGATCTATCGCCCGCTCTCGCTCAACCAGTCGGCCCCGGTGCTGTTCACCGGCCGCCGCACGTCCGAGCTGATCAAGTATGCCGCCAACGCCTTCCTCGCGGTGAAGATCACCTTCATCAACGAGATCGCCGATCTTTGCGAGCAGGTCGGCGCCGACGTGCAGGAAGTGTCGCGCGGCATCGGCATGGACAATCGTATCGGCGGCAAGTTCCTCCATGCCGGCCCGGGCTATGGCGGCTCGTGCTTCCCCAAGGACACGCTGGCGCTGATGAAGACCGCCGCCGACAACGAGACGCCGCTGCGCATCGTCGAGGCGACGGTCCAGGTGAACGATGCCCGCAAGCGCGCGATGGGCCGCAAGGTCATCAAGGCGATGGGCGGCGACGTGCGCGGCAAGACCGTCGGCATCCTCGGCCTGACGTTCAAGCCGAATACCGACGACATGCGCGACGCGCCCAGCCTCTCGATCATCGCCGCGTTGCAGGATGCGGGCGCGACGGTGAAGGCCTATGACCCCGAGGGTGTCGAGCAGGCGAGCAAGATGCTGACCGACGTCGAATTCGTCGCCAATCCCTATGCGGCGGCCGAGGGTTCGGACGCGCTGGTGATCGTCACCGAGTGGGACGCGTTCCGCGCGCTCGACCTCACCCGCATCAAGAACAGCCTGAACAGCCCGGTCCTCGTCGACCTGCGCAACATCTATCCGCCCGCGGAGCTCGAGCGCGCCGGCCTGCAGTACACCGGCGTCGGCAAGCCGAGCCG
>NZ_QQWY01000103.1:0-1321 GCF_003950455.1 Sphingomonas sp. ABOLE | reverse complement strand
TGAACCGCGCCGGGTCTGCCGGAGGCGTTGGGTTGTGAGTCACGCTGCCATATCGAGGTTGTCCGCGGCAGCATAATATTGCTCTTCGGCTTCGGCAGGCGGGATGTTGCCGATGGGTTCGAGCAGCCGACGATGGTTGAACCAGTCGACCCATTCGAGCGTGGCGTATTCGACGGCTTCGAAGCTGCGCCACGGCCCACGCCTGTGGATCACCTCGGCCTTGTAGAGGCCGTTGATCGTCTCGGCCAAAGCGTTGTCGTAGCTGTCACCGACGCTGCCGACCGATGGCTCGATCCCGGCTTCGGCGAGGCGCTCGGAGTACTTGATGGACACGTATTGCGACCCACGGTCGCTATGATGGATGAGGCCGCCCCGATGGGCTGGCCGTCGATCGTGAAGCGCTTGCTCCAAGGCGTCGAGGACGAAGCTGGCATGTGCCGTTCTGCTGGCCCGCCAGCCAACAATCCGCCTGGCGTAGGTATCGATGACGAAGGCGACGTAGACGAACCCCGCCCAGGTCGCGACGTAGGTGAAGTCTGACACCCAGAGCATGTTCGGCGCTGGCGCGTAGAACTTGCGATTGACGTGATCGAGTGGGCACGGCGCCGCTCTGTCGCTGATGGTCGTACGCAACGGTTTGCCCCGGATCACCCCTGCCAAGCCCATCTCGCGCATCAACCGCGCGACCGTACAGCGGGCGACCTGAAAGCCCTCCCGCATCATCTGCCGCCAGACCTTCCGCACGCCGTACACCGCGAAGTTCTCGGCAAACACGCGCGCGATCTCCGGCTTCAGGGCGGCATCCCGCTGCGCCCGCGCTGACAGGCGTGTCGGATCCTGTCGCTGCGCGACGCGCTCGTGATAGGTAGATGGGGCGATCGGCAGCACCCTGCAGATCGGCTCGACCCCATAGGCATCGCGGTGATCGTCGATGAACGCGATCATCGACGGAACGGGCGGTCGAGCTCCGCCTGGGCAAAATATGCCGACGCCTTGCGGAGAATCTCGTTGGCCTGCCGAAGCTCGCGGACCTCGCGCTCCAGCGCCTTCACCTTGTCGGCGACCTCGGTCGGGACGCCAGCACGCTTACCGCTGTTGACCTCGGCCTTCTTCACCCACTCGTGCAGCGTATAGGCCGAACAGCCCACCTTCTCCGCAATGGAAACCACCGCTGCCCAGCGCGAGGGATGATCCTGCTCGTGATCGAATACCATCCGCACCGCACGCTCGCGGACCTCAGGAGAAAACTTGTTCGTCGTCTTGCTCATACAGGCTCCACCTTCTCAGGAGTTGGAGCCTCCGGCAAACCCGGCGCGGTTCA
>NZ_QQWY01000102.1:0-1322 GCF_003950455.1 Sphingomonas sp. ABOLE | reverse complement strand
GTGAAGCGTCCCGGGTTTTCCGGAGGCTCCTATTTGTGAGAAGGAGCTTTCGTGATGAGCAAAACCCGGAACAAGTTTTCGCCTGAGGTGCGTGATCGCGCCGTGCGCATGGTTGGCGAGCATCGCGCCGATTACGGGTCGGAGTGGGAGGCGATGACCTCGATTGCCGGCAAGATTGGCTGCACAGCCGAGACGCTGCGCCGCTGGTGCCGTGAGGAGGCTAGCCGACGAACGGCGCCAGCGGCGCAGGCCGCCGATGACAAGGCCCGGCTCAAAATACTGGAGCGCGAGGTCAAGGAACTGCGACGCGCCAACGAGATCTTACGCAAGGCGTCAGCATATTTTGCGATGGCGGAGCTCGACCGCCACGGCAAATGATGATGGCGTTCATCGACGCCCATCGCGAGGACCTGGGTATCGAGCCGATCTGCCGTGAACTGGCGATCGCCCCATCCTCCTATCATGAACATGCCCTGCGCCTTGCCGATCCCGGCAAGCGTCCGGCACGTGCACGCAGCGATGAGGAGATGTGTGGGCAGATCAAACGCGTCCACGAAGCCAACTATGGTGTCTATGGCTCGCGCAAGGTCTGGCGCCAATTGCGGCGCGAGGGCGTCGCGGTCGCTAAATGCACGGTGGAACGACTGATGCGCATCATGGGTCTGGCAGGCATTCGCCGAGGCAAGAAGACGATCACGACCGTCAGCAATCCCAAGGCACCGTGCCCGCTCGACAAGGTCAACCGGGAGTTTCGCGTCGCCCGGCCCAACGCCTTGTGGGTGGTCGATTTTACCTACGTCCACACCTGGGCTGGCTTTGTCTATGTGGCCTTCGTGATCGACGCTTATGCTCGGCGCATCGTGGGCTGGAAGGTCAGCACCAGCGCTACCGCCGGCTTCGTGCTGGACGCTTTGGAACAGGCGATCCATGCGCGCAGGCCCGGACCTGACGATGGCTTGGTCCACCACAGCGACAGGGGCGTTCAATATCTTGCCATGGCCTACACCCAGCGCCTTGCCGAGGCCAATCTGGTTCCCTCTGTCGGCAGCGTTGGGGATTCCTATGACAACGCCTTGGCCGAGACGATCAACGGGCTCTACAAGGCCGAGGTGATCTGGCGCCAGCGCTCCTGGCCGAGCGCATCAGCCGTCGAAATGGCCACCCTGCGATGGGTGGACTGGTACAACAATCAACGCCTCTTTGGCCCCATCGGCTACATTCCGCCTGCCGAAGCCGAAGCCAATTACTATGCAGCCCTTGAGAACCTCAATATGGCTGCATGACTCAATTGAGCCTGCCTCCGGAAAACCCGGGACGCTTCA
>NZ_QQWY01000101.1:0-1370 GCF_003950455.1 Sphingomonas sp. ABOLE | reverse complement strand
CTTAAGGCGGGTGTTATGGAAGACCGGGTTCACACCCGGACCTACAGCGGCACTCCGCAGGGCGGTATCGTCTCTCCAATCTTGGCCAACATCTACCTCCATGAACTCGATATGTTCATGGCGGAACGGATCGCGGCTTTCGAGAGGGGGAAGGTCCGTGCCACGAACCCGGAATATGGGCGACTGGCTGGGCGCATCCAGAAACAACGGAAGCGCGTCACCATGCTGCGGGCCAAAGACAATGTCGACGAGGTGAAGGTTGCGGCCTCCTTGGCCAAAATCCAAACCTTACTGCCGCAAAAGCGGTCCATCCCGTCGAGAGACGCGATGGACCCCGGTTATCGCCGACTTCGTTACTGTCGCTACGCGGACGACTTCATGATTGGGGTTATCGGTAGCAAGGAGGATGCACGAAGCGTGTTCGCCGAAGTCAGGGCATTCCTGACCGAGGCGCTGGCGCTCACGGTGTCCGAGGAGAAAAGCGGTATCCGCAAGGCGAGCGATGGAGCCGCCTTCCTTGGATATGAGGTCCGCACATATACGACACGCCAACGGGTTGTCCGGAGCCGACAAGGTTCCGTCAGCTTCCTTCGTAGGCCGCCGTCGGAAGTGATGCAGCTGCATGTCCCTTGGGAGAAGGTCCACGCGTTCGCTTCTGCAAAAGGTTATGGTGATCTGTCGGTGTTGAAGCCGCGTCATCGTAGCCTGCTGCTCAGCTGCAGCGACGTTGAGATCGTCCTAGCTTACAACGCCGAATTGCGGGGTTTTGCGAACTACTATGCTCTCGCCAAGGATGTGAGCTTCAAGCTGAACAGGCTTGAGTTTCTCCAGCGGTGGAGCTTGTTCAAGACCTTGGCCAGCAAGCACAAAACCAATGTGCGAGCGGTCGTGGCCCGCATGAGGACGGGGCAGGAATTCACCATCGGCTACGACGTCGATGGCCAGCCCCGATCGGTCAAAGTCTGGAAACTGGCTCATCTGAAACGTGATCCGGCCACCTCGTCCAGGATTGATATCCAGCCTTGGACGCAGGTGTTCACCCACTCACGTACGGACTGGGTTGATCGTCAGAATGCCAAGCAATGCGAGGCTTGCGGTCGATCCGATGTTCCGTGTCAGGTGCACCATATCCGGGGGATGGCCGATGTTTCGCACCGCGGTTTTGTCGTGAGAATGAAGGTGGCACGCGCCCGCAGGACGGTGGTCCTGTGCGAGCAATGCCACTGGGATACTCACAGAGGCCGCCTGCCCGATCTACGGCAAAGTGATGGTTCGTCACAGTGGAGAGCCGCATGCGGTGAAAGCTGCACGTGCGGTTCGGCGGGGGGATCAGGGCTGACTCCATGAGCAGCACCAATCCTACCCGACTG
>NZ_QQWY01000100.1:0-1387 GCF_003950455.1 Sphingomonas sp. ABOLE | reverse complement strand
ATAAGAGACAGCCCCCGCCCCGCCCCAAAGAACAAAAAGGCAACAAATCGCTTTCCTACAGCACGTGATCCGGCATATCTGGAGAGTCGCCTGCAACCAGGAGACGTCCGATGATCCCCGATCCCGACGCGCTTACCGTCCACCCCGACGGCGACGACCTGTTCTGCCTCGACACGATGATCGAACCGCGCACCGATTTCGGCGGCGGCCTCCCCGCCCGGCGCGAACGGCACGACGGCTGGACGCCGGCCAAGCAGCGCCAGTTCCTCCAGATGCTGGCCGAGGGGCACACCATCACCAATAGCTGCGCCGCGCTCGGCATGTCGACCAGCTCGGCCTATGCGCTGCGCCGCTCGGCGGCGGGGGCGGCGTTCGCGCTCGGCTGGCAGGCGGCGCTGCTGCTCGCGCGCGAGCATCTCGCCGACCGGCTGCTCGAACGCGCGATGCACGGCTCGGTCGACACGATCACCCGGCCCGACGGCTCCACCGTCACCCGCCAGCGCCACGACAACCGGCTGGCGATGCACATGCTCAACCGGCTCGACCGGCTGGCCGAGGAGGGCTGCGGCCCCGCCGACCATGCCGCCGCGCGGCTGGTCGCCGGCGAGTTCGAGCAGTTCCTGGCGCTGGTCGCGGTCGACGGCGGGGCGGCGCGCGCCGGGCTGTTCCTCGCGCGGCGGGCGGGCGGCGCGGGCGGCATCGGGGCGGAAGCGCCGGACGAGCTGGCGGCGGTGCGCGCGCTGGCCCGCGCCGATGCCTGGCTCCGCACCGGTGCCGATGCCCGCGAAGGCGTGGCGGTGGCCGATCTCGATCCGGCGCAGCGGGCGGGCTGGAGCGCCGCGCAATGGGCGCGCGCCGAGGCGGCGGGGCTGCTCGTCCTCGCGCCCCCGCCCGCGCCGAAGGAAAACGCGCGGGAGCGTGAACTTTGGCAACTTAACAGGTGCGACAACCCGAACGGGGACCCGGTGTGGTGGGACAGCGACGTCGGCGAATGGCGCACGCATTTCCCGCCGCCCGAGGATTTCTACGGCGAGGAGTTCGGCGACTATGGCGAGCCGGACTATGCGCGCGAATTGTCGCCCGAGGAGCTGGAGGTGCTGGAGGGCCCGCTGCGCGCGGCGCGCGAGGCCCGGCGGATTGCGGCGGCGCAGGAACGCGACGCGTTCTTCGCGGACGGGGTGGACATCATCGAGGTCGACACGCACGGCGTGCCGCTCTGGGGGGAGGTCGAGACGGCGGCGAACCCTGCCGGCGAAGCGTCCCCCTCCCGCGCGCGGGAGGGGCTAGGGGAGGGGCTGGTAGAACCACAGGCGGATCGCGGTGGTGATGCCGAGCCGTTGACGCGCACTGCCGCCGACGGTCCCGGCGCACCGGCTACCCCCTCCCC
>NZ_QQWY01000010.1:0-128432 GCF_003950455.1 Sphingomonas sp. ABOLE | reverse complement strand
GGCCGGGCTATACCGACGCGTTCACGCTCAAATATATCTTCCCCGGCGGCTATATCCCGGCGCTGTCGGAGATCGCGCAAGGCTATGAGGGCCTGCGCTACTTCCTCACCGACGTGGAAGTGCTGCGGATGCATTACGGCCACACGCTCAAGGCCTGGTACGACCGCACCGTCGCGGCGCACGATGCGATCGTCGATCTCTATGACGAGCGCTTCTACCGGATGTGGACCTTCTATCTGGCGGGCTGCTACGTCAGCTTCATGAACGGCGGGCTGGTCAACTATCAGCTGCAATTCTCGCGCTCGCGTACCGCGCTGCCGCTGACCCGCGACTATATGGCCGAAGCCGAAGTGAAGCTGACCGCCGGCAGCCAGTGATCCTGGCTGCCGGCGGCGGGCCTCAGAAGGAGAAGCGGGCCTGCAGGCGGGCCGAGCGCGCCGTCTGATAGCCGGTCACCTGCCGGTAATAGGGGCTCGCGACGCCGTTGCCGTCGGTGCCATATTCGTTGAAGTCGGTCTTGGCGTGCAGGTTGAGCACGTTGAACACGGTGAGGTTGAGGTTGACCTTCGACTTGCCGATCTCGGTTTCCCAGGCGAGCGACAGGTCGTTGCCGAACACCCAGTCGCTGGTGAACACCGATCCGCGCGGGATCAGCTTCACCGGCGCATCGGCGGCCGGGGTCGTCGGGTCGGTCGCGATCTGGCCGTTCGCCAGCACGCGGCAGTAGAGCCCCGCCGCACCATAGGCGCGGGCATAGGGATCGACCGACGCCGGCACCTGGCCGATACAGCCATAATGGCGCGGCGAGGTAGCCGAGGTGCTGAAGCCGATCGTCAGGTGCTCGAGGGGGGCATAGGAACCCCACAGCTTGAACACGTGGCGGCGATCGTTGGGCGAATAGCCATAGGTGCCGTTGGTCAGGCCGGGCTGGTCGAAGTCCGTCGTCAGGCCGGTGTCGCTCTGGCCGTTGTCGGTCTTCACCCCGCCCTCGTAATTGCCCTTGGTCCAGGACAGGACATAGGAGCCGTTGAGCTCGAAGCGGCCGTCGAACTCGTGGCCGACCTCGAAGGCGATCGCCTTGTAGGTGCGCTTGGCCTCGGGATAGCCTAGGTCCTTCGCCGAGAAGGTGACGGTGCGTACCTTGGATTCGCCGTTGATCGGCGCGGCGAGCTGGACGGTAATCGGGCGACCGGGATTGAGCAGCACGTACTGCGTGAAGCCGGTCCAGGTCTTGTCGCAGCCCTTGATGCCGTTCTGGGTGCAATAATTGTTCACCGCGCGGTCGATCGCGGCGTCTTCCAGCACTTCGTTGAGCTTGGTGTACATGCCGTAGACGTTGAAGCGCCAGCGGCCGATCCGCTTCTCATAGCCCAGGATGAACTCGTCCTGCGACTGGGGCTTGAGCGACTGCGACACCGCCGCGCCGACCGCGACCGGCTGGCCCGATCCGGTGACGTCGCAATTGGCCACCTTGTCGTCGGGGCAGGCCGCCGCGCCGGCATAGGATACCGGCGCGCCGAGCTGCGGGATGCCGTCGGCGCCGATGCCGGCGAGCAGGTTGGTGCGGGTGTAATAGGTTTCGCCGCCGGTCAGGCGGATGTTGGTGTTCGATGCGACCGGCAGGTACATGCGCGAGAAGCTGCCATAGACCTTGTCGGTCCGCGCCCCGAACGGATCGAGGGTGAAGCCGAGCCGCGGCCCAAACTGCGTACCCGACTCATAGAAACGCGCGCCCGCCGAATTGTTGTTGGTGAAGCGGTCGCCGCGCACGCCGAGGTTGAAGTTCAGCCGGCCGTCGATCAGCGACCAGGCATCCTGGATGTAGAAGGCCTCGTTGCGCGAGGTGAAGCTGCCGATGTTGGAATAATAGGTCTGGCGGACATAGTCGGTGCCGATCGGCAGGCCGAACTGGTCGCCCTGCTTGGCACGGTAGATGGTGTAGCTATAGCCCAGGCCGGCGCCCACCGCGCGGTTCTCGGAGGCGAGATCCTCGCGGTCATAGCCGAACTTGAAATGATGGTCGCCGAACAGGTGCACCGTCACGTCGACATCGGCGCGGTAGAATTTGCGGACGTCGTTGTTGATGCCCACCCCGCCGCCGGCGATGGTGAGCGCCTTGCTCGGATCGGTGCGCGCGTCGGTCACCCCGGGGACGATCTTCGAATCGGCGTTGACGCTGCGATAGCTGCTGTTGTTCTCGCCGCGGCCATAGGCGGCCGAGACGGTCAGCCACTTGGTGAGGATGCTGGTGTAGCGGGCGACATAGTTGCTGCCGCCGGCCTTGCCGAACGAGGCCCCCGCGAACGGCCCGTCGATTCCGCGCACTCGATCGAACCGCACCGTCGAGGTGCTGCCATAGGTCTGGGTGGTGCTGTCGGACTTGGTGTTGAAATAAGTGAATTCGAGGTGGTTCTGGTCGTTGATATAGCCGTCGATCTTGGCGCCGTAGAAGGGCGAGCCGGTATGGTAGAAGGAGCGGGAGGTGCCCTGCTTGGTCTTGGTCTTCAGGTCATATTCGGTGCCGGCGCCGACGCTGTTGTTGTCGCGCGCCTGGTAGAGGCCGAAGAAGAACAGATGATCCTTCCAGATCGGCCCGGACAGCGTGGCGGTGAGCGACTTGGAATCGGCCGAGCCGTTGCCGTTGTCGGTATAGATGGTGTCGCGCGTCTTCGAACGCAGCGCATTGGGGTTCCAGTTGTACAGCAGCATGCCGTGGAATTCGTTGCTGCCGGACTGGGTGGTGGCGTTGACGAAGCCGCCCGTCGACCGGCCGAATTCCGCGGAATAGCCGCCCGTCTTGGTCTCCACCGTCTTGTAGAAGTCGTAGGGAACTTCGACCGGCGACAGCCCCTTGCGGAAATCGGTGATGTTCAGGCCGTTGATGAAGAACGCGTTTTCCGAGACGGCGCCGCCGTTGAACGAGGTCTGGCCCGAAAAGGCGCTCGACCCCGCGCTGGCGCCCGGCGCCAGCTGGATCGCGGCCTGCAGGCTGCGCGCGAGCGGCAGGCGCTGGCTCACATCGGCAAGGTCGAGGACGAGACCGGTGGTGGTGCGATCGAAATCGGCGGTGGCGACGCGCGAGCTCTTCACCACGATCTCGTTGTTGCTGCCCTCGGGTGCGAGCGCAAAGATGTTGCCGGTGTTGTTGGCCGAGATCCGGACGCCCGATTCCTCGTACCCGGGATAGCCGACCGCGGTGATGGTAAAGCTGTACGCGCCCGTCTGCATCTCGGGCAGGCTGAAATTGCCTTCCTTGTCGGTCGTCGCGGTGCGGGTGAAGCCCTGGTCCTCGGACTTGGCCGATACCGTCGCCCCGACGATCGGCTTGCCGTCCGGATCGACCACGCGGCCGGTGGCGCGGACGGTCGAATAGCCCTGCGCATGGGCCAGTGACGGTACGAGTGGCAGGACTATCAGCGTCGCACCTGCGACGGACGCACGAAGGAGGCCGCGGCAGAGCCGCAGGCGAGCGTTGTTCATAATGGACTACCCCTTTTTTCGCCCGACCCCCGGGCAAGATCCGCGTTCGAATATTATGCGGATATGGTATACAACATAATATGTCTGACTTTTGTCAATGGGAAAATATAGCGTTATATCAAACCGTTAAAAGTGTATTGTTGCGCTGCAACACATGAATCGTTACGCGTTGGTGTCGATGGCATGCAGTTTTGGTGTGCACCGTCCTCGCCCTGCGTGGCCAAATCGCCGCTGGAGTTGCACCCCAGCCGCGCCCGCCGTACAGGGCGCGCGTTTCCCCATTTCGGAGTCCCTGCCCCATGTCGGATAAGATCAATCGCGTCGTCCTCGCCTATTCGGGCGGCCTGGACACGAGCGTGATCCTGAAATGGCTGCAGCAGACCTATAACTGCGAGGTCGTGACCTTCACCGCCGATCTCGGCCAGGGCGAGGAGCTGGAGCCCGCGCGCAAGAAGGCCGAGATGGCCGGCGTGAAGCCCGAGCACATCTTCATCGAGGACGTGCGCGAGGAATTTGTGAAGGACTATGTGTTCCCGATGATGCGCGCCAACGCGCTGTACGAAGGACTGTACCTGCTCGGCACCTCGATCGCGCGGCCGCTGATCGCCAAGCGCCAGATCGAGATCGCCAAGCTGGTGGGCGCCGATGCGGTGAGCCACGGCGCCACCGGCAAGGGCAACGACCAGGTCCGCTTCGAACTCGGCTATTATGCGCTGAACCCCGACATCAAGGTGATCGCGCCGTGGCGCGAATGGGACCTGACCAGCCGCACCAAGCTGATCGAGTTCGCGGAATCGCACCAGATCCCGGTGACCAAGGACAAGCGCGGCGAGTCGCCCTTCTCCACCGACGCGAACCTCCTCCACACCTCGTCCGAGGGCAAGGTGCTCGAGGATCCGTGGGAGGAAGTGCCCGATTACGTCTATTCGCGCACGGTGAACCCCGAGGACGCGCCCGACACGCCCGAAACGATCACGATCGATTTCGAGCGCGGCGACGGCGTGGCGCTCAACGGCCAGGCGATGTCGCCCGCCACGCTGCTCACTGCGCTCAACGAACTGGGCCGCAAGCACGGCATCGGCCGGCTCGACCTGGTCGAGAACCGCTTCGTCGGCATGAAATCGCGCGGCATGTACGAGACGCCGGGCGGCACCATCTATCACCTCGCGCATCGCGGCATCGAGCAGATCACGCTCGATCGCGGCGCCGCGCACCTCAAGGACGAGCTCGCCCCGCGCTATGCCGAGCTGATCTACAACGGCTTCTGGTTCTCGCCCGAGCGCGAGATGCTGCAGGCGGCGGTCGACTATAGCCAGGAGAAGGTCACCGGTACCGTGCGGCTGAAGCTGTACAAGGGCAGCGTGATCGTCACCGGCCGCAAGTCGCCGTACACGCTGTACAGCGAGAAGGTTGTGACCTTCGAGGACGACCAGGGCGCGTACGACCAGCGCGACGCGGCGGGCTTCATCAAGCTCAACGCACTCCGCCTGCGCCTGCTCGGCCGCCGCGAGGGCTGAACCGAATTCCCCCTCCCGCAAGCGGGAGGGGGAGTTATCGCCGAACCGCCGTTCGGTATGCCCGCAGGCTGTCCCACGCATACAGCGCGCAGCCGGACCAGATCAGCGCAAATGTCGCGAGGTGCACCGTCAGCACCGGCTCGCCGAACAGCCACACCGCCTCCAGGAATTGCAGCGTCGGCGCGATGTACTGGAGCAGCCCCATGGTCGCATAGGGTAGCCTTTTGGCGGCGGCGGCGAACAGCAGCAGCGGTGTGGCGGTGACGACACCGGCCGCGATCAGTAGCAGGTCGATCCGCGTCGATCCGCCGAACGCCGCCGTGCCGGTGTGGTTCGCCCAGAGCAGCACCGCCAGCGCGGGCGGCCCCAGCAGCAGCGTCTCCACCGTCAGCCCGCCCAATGCGTCGATCGCGGCCACCTTACGGAGCAGGCCATAGCCGCCGAAGCTCAGCGCCAGCGCGAGCGGGATCCACAGCCCGCCCCCGCCATGCAGTGTCAGCAGCAGCACGCCCAGCGCCGCCAGTCCGATCGCCACGCCCTGCCAGCGCCGCAGCCGTTCGCCCAGCACCAGCATGCCGAGCGCGACATTGACCAACGGGTTGATGAAATAGCCCAGGCTCGCGTCGAGCACATGTTCGTGCTGGACCGCCCAGATATAGACCAGCCAGTTGACCCCGATCAGCGCCGCGCTGCCGACGAGGAACAGCAGGGTGCGCCCCTTGGCAGCGTCGGCGATGCTCCGCACCCGGCGCAGTGCCACGACGATCATCGCCAGCAAAAGCAGCGACCAGAGCACGCGGTGCGAGAGCACCTGCAGCGCGGGCACCGATTGCAGCAGGTGGAGATAGAGCGGCAGCACCCCCCACAGGCTGTAAGCGGCGATGCCGAGGAAAAGGCCGGCGCGATCGGCGCCTTGAGCGTTGGACATGTCGCGTTGTTGCGCCGTGTTGCGGTGCAACGCAACCCGAGGCGAGGTCAGGCAGGGCGGATCGGGGTCGCTGCCTCGGCGCCGACGACGGTGATCCAGGGAACGACATCCCAGTGCGTGACGATACCCGCCGTCACATAGGGATCCTGCTCGGCAAAGGCCCGCGCCGCATCCGTATCGCCGAACAGCAGCAGCGCGCGCTCCGGCGGATCGCCGACCGCACCGCCGAGCAGCAGCGTGCCGGCATCCGCCGCCGCCCAGGCCAGCGCCAAATGCGCGTCCCGCAGCGTTCCCCGGCGCGCGAGATAGTCGGGCGCCAGGGTTTAGCGGAGCAGGACATGCGCCATGCTCAGTCGGCGAACAGCAGGACCGGCGTTTCCAGCAGCTTCTTCACCGCCTGGACGAAGCTCGCCGCATCCCAGCCGTCGACGACGCGGTGGTCGCAGCTGATCGACAGGTTCATCAGCTTGGCGCGAACGATGTCGTCGCCGTGGAAGACGGGGCGCTCGACGATCTTGTTCGGGCCGATGATCGCCACTTCGGGCCGGTTGATCACCGGCGTCGTCGCGATGCCGCCGAGGGGCCCAAGCGAGGTGACGGTGAGGGTGGAGCCGCTCAGTTCCTCCGACTTCGCCTTGCCGGTGCGCGCCGCCTCGGCGAGGCGGGTGATCTCGCTCGCCAGCTGCCAGACATTCCTGTCCTGCGCATCGCGGATCACCGGCACCATCAGCCCCGCATCGGTCTGCGTCGCCATGCCGAGATGGACGCGGCCATGGCGGGTGACCACGCCGGCCTCGTCGTCATAGCGCGCGTTGAGCATCGGGAAGTCGGGCAGCGTGCGGCACAGCGCGACGATCAGGAACGGCAGCATGGTCAGCTTGGGGCGCTGGCCGCGATTGTCGTTGAGGTCGGCGCGCATCGCTTCCAGCGCGGTGACGTCGATCTCGTCGACATAGGTGAAGTGGGGGATGGCGCGCTTCGACGCGGCCATGTTCTCGGCGATGCGGCGGCGCATACCGATCACCTTCACCGGCTGATCCTCGCGGGCACGGCTGGCGTGCGGCGCGTGATAGCCCTGCGCGCTGCCATAGCGGAGGAAGGCATCGAGATCGGCGTGGCGGATGCGGTCGCCCTCGGCGGGCTTCACGCTCGCCAGGTCGATGCCGAGATCCGCCGCGCGGGCACGCACGGCCGGGGAGGCGAGGACTTTCGTCTCCTGCGCTCCCCCTCCCGCGTGCGGGAGGGGGCTGGGGGGTGGGCCCCCGGCATCCGCAGGCGCATCGCTGGTGGTGAGCGAGGGCCCACCCCCGGCCCCTCCCGCAAGCGGGAGGGGAGCGTTGGAGACAGCGTCCGCTACTTCCTCCACGCCCGGATTCTCGGCCTCGACCTGCTCCTTGACCGGCGTCTCCGTCTCGGCCGCAGCCTCACCCTCAACCTCGATCACCATCAGCGCCGCGCCGATCGGCACCTGGTCGCCGACCGCGCCGGCGAGCTCGACCACCACGCCGGAGACGGGCGATTCCATCTCCACGGTGGCCTTGTCGGTCATCATGTCGGCGACAGCCATGTCTTCCTCGACGCGGTCGCCGATCTTCACGTGCCAGGCGACGATCTCGGCCTCGGCAATGCCTTCGCCGATGTCCGGCAGACGAAAGGTAAAACGAGCCATGGGCGTCAGTCCTTGAGGAGTTTGTTGAGCGCCTCGCGGATCCGCACCGGACCCGGGAAATAGGCCCATTCGAGGCTGTGGGGATAAGGCGTGTCGAAGCCGGTGACGCGGGCGATCGGCGCTTCGAGATGGTAGAAGCAGCGCTCCTGCACCAAGGCCGAAAGCTCGGCGCCGAAGCCGGAGGTGCGCGTCGCCTCATGGACGATCATGCAGCGGCCGGTCTTCTTGACCGAGGCTTCGATCGCTTCGATGTCGAGCGGCACCAGCGTGCGCAGGTCGAGGATCTCGGCATCGACGCCCAGCTCCTCGATCGTCGCGGCGACCACATGCACCATCGTGCCGTAGCAGAGGATGGTCACCGCCTCGCCAGCGCGGACGGTCGCGGCCTTGCCGAGTTCGACGCGGTAATAGCCCTCGGGCACCTCGCTCGCGGGGTGGGCGGTCCAGTTCCTGGCCGGGCGATCATAATGGCCGTCGAACGGGCCATTATAGATGCGCTTGGGCTCGAGGAAGAGGACGGGGTCGTTGTCCTCGATCGCGGCGATCAGCAGGCCCTTGGCGTCATAGGGGGTCGACGGGATCACCGTCTTGATGCCCGAGACATGGGTGAAGATGCCCTCGGGCGACTGGCTGTGCGTCTGCCCGCCGAAGATCCCGCCGCCATAGGGCGAGCGCACCGTGATCGGCGCGGTGAAGTCGCCGTTCGAGCGATAGCGCAGCCGCGCCGCCTCGGAGACGAGCTGGTCGAGCGCCGGGTAGATGTAATCGGCGAACTGGATCTCGGGCACGGGGCGCAGGCCATAGGCACCCATCCCGATCGCCACGCCGATGATGCCGATCTCGGTGATCGGCGTGTCGAACGCGCGGGTCTTGCCGTATTTGGCCTGGAGCCCGGCGGTCGCGCGGAACACGCCGCCGAAATAGCCGACATCCTCGCCCATCACGACGACCTGGTCGTCGCGTTCCATCATCACGTCCATGGCGGAGTTGATCGCCTGGATCATGTTCATGCGGGGGGCGGTCAAATCCCGGCCGCCTTGCGCTCGGCGATCATCTGGTCGCTCTGTTCCTTCAAGTGCCAGGGCATGTCTTCGAACACGCCCTCGAACATCGTCTCGAACGGCTGGTGCATGCCGTGGCCGAGGATACCGTTCTTCTCGGCTTCCTTCTGCGCGCGCTTCACCGTCTCGGCGAGCTCGAGGTCCATCGCCGCATGGCGTTCCTCGTCCCATTCGCCGAGGCCGATCAGATGGTCCTTGAGCCGCCGGATCGGGTCGCCGAGCGGCCAGGCATTGGACTCGCCGGCCGAGCGATAGGCGCTGGGATCGTCCGAGGTCGAATGGCCCTCGGCGCGGTA
Organism: Sphingomonas sp. ABOLE; assembly: GCF_003950455.1. Taxonomy (NCBI): domain Bacteria; kingdom Pseudomonadati; phylum Pseudomonadota; class Alphaproteobacteria; order Sphingomonadales; family Sphingomonadaceae; genus Sphingomonas; species Sphingomonas sp. ABOLE. Next base: position 119,481 of record NZ_QQWY01000010.1, on the reverse strand, counting down.
GGTGAAATGCTCGATAAGCGTCGGGCCCTGGTTGGTCCGCGCGCGCTCGGCCGCCCACTCCGTCGCCGCATAGACCGCCAGCGCGTCGTTGCCGTCGACGCGCAAGCCCGCGATGCCATAGCCGATCGCGCGTGCCGCGAAGGTGGTCGCCTCGGCACCCGCGAAGCCGGAGAAGCTCGAGATCGCCCACTGGTTGTTGACGACGTTGAAGATCACCGGGGCGCGGTAGACGGTGGCGAAGGTCAGCGCCGAGTGGAAGTCGCCTTCCGCGGTCGAGCCTTCGCCGCACCAGGTGGCGGCGATGCGCGTGTCGCCGCGCGCCGCGCTCGCCATCGCCCAGCCCACCGCCTGCGGATATTGGGTGGCGAGGTTGCCGGAGATCGAGAAGAACCCGGTCTCCTTCGACGAATACATGATCGGCAGCTGCCGGCCCTGCAGCGGATCGCCCTTGTTCGAGTAGATCTGGTTCATCATCTCGACCAGCGGATAGCCGCGGGTGATGAGGATGCCCTGCTGGCGATAGCTGGGGAAGCACATGTCGTCGCCGGCCATGGCCAGTGCGGCGGAAACCGACACCGCCTCCTCGCCGGTCGACTTCATGTAGAAGCTGGTCTTGCCTTGGCGCTGGGCGCGGAACATGCGTTCGTCGAAGGCGCGGGTGAGCGCCATGCTGCGCAGCATTTTCCGCTTCGCCTCTGCATCGAGCCGCGGATCCCAGGGGCCGACGGCGTTGCCTTCGTCGTCGAGGACGCGGATCAGGCCATAGGCGAGTTCGTGGAATCGATCGGCCGGCTCGGCGGTGTCCGGGCGGCGTGCTGCGCCGGCGGGCGGGATCGCAAGATCGCTGAAGTCGGCCTCGTCGCCGGGGCGAAAGCGCGGCTCGGGCACGTGCAGCGATAAGGGCGGCAGGTTGGCGCGCGGGGCGTCCACCGTCATGGTCTCTCCATAAATTCGGCCGTGTCGCCACGGACAACGCACGGAACTCGATTTCACGAGCTTGTTATAAAATTTCAATCGGCCTGTCGAGATGGGGCAGCAGGGCTGGCCTAAAAATTTGAGGTCCGGAGTCCGATTGACTCGCGGTAGAATTGGAACAAAATAGGAACGAACGAGTCGGACCTGTCATCAACCCCCGAGCGAGTCGCCGTGCCCGATCCTGCCACTCTCGACCAGTTGCGCGCAATGCTCAGCGCCATCGACGGCACCGGATTCCGTCGGCGCCCGGTGCTGCCCTTCGGGCTGGAGCGGCTCGATGCGAAGCTGGCGGACGGGGGTCTGCGGCTCGATGCGCTGCACGAGATTGCCGGCGCCACGCCCGATCTGACCGACGATTGCGCCGCCACCACCTTCCTGGGCGGAATCGCCGCGCGCTGCTGGGGGCCGGTGCTGTGGGTGGTGCGACGGCGCGACCTGTTCGCCCCGGGGCTGGCGCAGGTCGGGCTCGATCCCAAGCGCGTGATCTATGCCGAGGCGCGCGACGACGACGAACTGCTCGCGATCATGGAAGAGGGGCTGCGCCATCGCGGCCTCGGCGCGGTGATCGGCGAAGTGAAGCGGCTGGCCATGCCGGCGACGCGGCGGCTGCAACTGGTGGCCGAGGGGGGGCGCACGATCGCCTTGCTGCTCAAGCGCCATGCGCGCGAAGGGAGCGATCCCTTGGGTGCGCCGTCCGCCGCGGTGACGCGGTGGCGGATCGGCTGCGCGCCGTCGGCACCGCTGCCGGTGGAGGGGGTCGGGCGGCCGCGCTGGGAGCTGTCGCTGGCGCGGCAACGTGGGGGGGAATCGTTCCAACTCTTGGTGGAGGCCTGCGATGCAACGGGTCGCTGCGCTCTTCCTGCCCCACTGGTCGCTCGACCGCGCGCGGCGGGCCGAGCGGCGCGCGCTGCCGCCGCCTGAGCGGGCGCACCAAGACGCAACTATTCAGGATCGCCCGGCTTCCGTTCCTGCCCCGCATGCGAGACAGGCTGACGCCACGCATGCGCATGCCATTGCCACCTGCGCTCCCCTTCCGCTTGCGGGGGGGGGCGGGGGAGGGGCTGATCTCAGCATAGTCCACCCCCTCCACGTCAGTCCCTCCCGCAAGCGGGAGGGGAGCGAAAGTGGCGAGCATCTCGCTTCCGTTCAGGCGCTCGCCTCAGCCGAGCAGGAGGCCGCCTGCTCCGTCCAGCGCGGCGGCGGCTGGCGGCCGGGCGCGCGCTGGGCACGGGCCGCGCGCGATGCTGCCATCGCTGCGCTGCCGCCGCACCAGCGACCGCCGCTGCGCGAGCTCGGTCGGCGGAGCGAGGCGGCGGACCACGCCTTCAAGCGGATGCGGCCCGACGAGGGCGGGGCGATGCCGGGTGAGGTGGGGTTGGCGCTGACATCACGTGGGGTTGTTTCGGTCGCTGCTCCACCTGTGCCGCCCCCCCAATCGTCATCCCGGCGAAAGCCGGGATCCATTGCCTTCTCCGTCGAAGAAGAAGCCGAGACCGCCAGGCGAATGGATCCCGGCTTTCGCCGGGATGACGAAGGAGGTGTGGAGACTCCCCGCGTCCTCTCCCGCCGCACCGGCAGCCGCAGCGAAGTCGCCGCCGCCTGCCCCGCAGCAATGACCGCGGGCATCCGCATCGGCATGGCGCTCACCCAGGCCCGCGCGCTGGTGCCCGCGCTCCGCGTCGACCCTGCCGACCCGCACGGCGACCGCGCCGATCTAGAACGGCTGGCGCACAGCCTCGCGCGGCGCTGGTCGCCCAGCGTCACCCTCGCCGGCGAGGACCTGCTGTTCCTCGACCTGACCGGCGTCGCCCATCTCCATGGCGGCGAAGCCAGGATGCTGCGCCGGTTGCACGCGCTGCTCGCTCGGCTGGGCTTTGCCGCCAGGATCGCCGCCGCCGACACGCCCGGCGCCGCCTGGGCCTTTGCGCGCTTCCGTCCCGAGACGCTCCTCCTTTGCCCGCCCGGCGAGCATGGCGCGTGGCTGGCCCCGCTGCCGGTCGAGGCGCTGCGGCTGGAGGGCGATGCGCTGGACCTGCTCCACCGCCTTGGCGTCGACAGCATCGGCCAGCTCGCGGCGCTCCCCCGCGCGCCGCTGGTCCGCCGCTTCGGTACCACAATCGCCGCGCGGCTCGACCAGGCGCTGGGCCGTATTCCCGAACCGGTCGCCCCGGTCACCCCGCCCGAGCCGATCGCCGTCACCCAGCGCTTCGCCGAGCCGATCGCCACCCCCGAGGCGATCGCGCACTGGCTGGGCGACCTCGTCCGCCGCCTCGCCGAAGCGCTGGCGGAAGCCGGGCAGGGCGCGCGCCGAATCGGGCTGGTCGCCGACCGGGTCGACGGCGTGCCGCAGCGGATCGGCATCGGCCTCGCCCGCGCCAGCCGCGATCCCGCGCATCTTCTCCGCCTGCTCGCCCGCCGCATCGACAGCATCGAACCCGGCTATGGCCTCGATGCGATGACGCTGCATTTGCTGCGCAGCGAACCGCTGGGCGCGCTGCCGGTCGACGAGCGGCTGGATGCCGAGACGGTGCCCGATCTCGCGCCGCTGATCGACACGCTGGCGACGCGGATCGGCATGGCGCGGCTGTGGCGGATGCGGCCGGTGGAAAGCGATGTGCCCGAACGCTCGGCCGCCGCCCTCCCGCCGCTCGATCCGCCCGAGCGCGAAGCCCCGCCGCTCAAGGCCGACGATGTCCGCCAGCTGGATCGGCACGCTCCGCTGCCGCCCTGGCACCCCGAATGGCCGCGCCCGATCCGCCTGCTCCGCCGGCCCGAGCGGCTCGACCATGTCGTCGCAGCGCTGCCCGACCAGCCGCCGCGCCGCTTCACCTGGCGCGGCGAGCAGCACGAGGTGGTCCGCGCCGACGGGCCCGAGCGTATCCATGGCGAATGGTGGAAGCGCGCGGTGGAGACCCATGCCACGCGCGACTATTTCCGCGTCGAAGACGAGCGCGGCCGCCGCTACTGGCTGTTCCGCCAGGGCGATGGCGAGCGCGCGGTGACTGGCGATCTCAGCTGGTATCTCCACGGCCTGTTCGGGTGAGCACGGCCATGTATTCCGAACTCCAGGCCACCAGCCATTATTCCTTCCTGCGCGGCGCCTCCGCGCCTTCGGAGCTGTTCGAGGCGGCGGCGGCGTTCGGCATGCCCGCGCTGGGCATTACCGATCACAACAGCGTCGGCGGCATCGTCCGCGGGCTGGTCGCGGCGGAGGCAACCGGCGTGCGGCTGGTCACCGGCTGCCGGCTGGACCTGACCGACGGCAGCGGGGTGCTGGTCTGGCCCGAGGATCTCGCCGCCTGGTCGCGGCTCACCCGGCTGCTCAGCATCGGCAAGGCGCGGGCGGATGCGCAGCATGGCGAGAAGGGGCAGTGCTTCCTCCATTGGGAGGATGTCGCGGGGCATGCCGACGGACTTGTCGCCGCGCTGGTGCCCGGCATGGCGGATAGCGGCGACCCGGCGGCGCTGCGCTGGATGGCGGATGTGTTCGGGGAGCGCGGCCATGTCACGCTCACCCGCCATCGCCGGCCGCAGGAGGCGATGCGGCTGCATGGCCTGGCAGAGGCCGCCGCCGCGCATGGCCTTACCCCGCTCGCCACCGGCGACGTGCTCTATCATCATCCGGACCGGCGGATGCTGCACGACGTGATGACCGCGATCCGCCACACCAGCACGGTCGACGATCTCGGCTTCCGCCGCGCCCGCAGTGCGGATCGGCACCTCAAGCCCCCGCACGAAATGGCACGCCGCTTCGCCGCCTGGCCCGAGGCGCTGCAGGCGGTGGAGGCGATAGTCGAACGCTGCGCCTTCAATCCCCGCGAGCTCGGCAAGCTCTATCGCTACCCGGACGAAGTGGTGATGTCCGGCCGCAGCCCGCAGGCGGCGCTGGCCAAGCTCGCCCGCGATGCGCTCGCCGCGAAGTTCCCGGAAGGGCCACCGGTCGAATATGCCGAACTGCTGGAGAAGGAACTGCGGCTGGTCGAGAAATGCGGCTACGCGCCCTATTTCCTCACCGTCCACTCGATCGTCCGCTTCGCCAGCGCGCAGGAGATTCTGTGCCAGGGGCGCGGGAGCGCGGCCAATTCGCTGATCTGCTTCCTGCTCGGCGTCACCTCGATCGATCCGGTGGTGCACAAATTGCTGTTCGAGCGATTCATCTCCGAGGACCGCGACGAGCCCCCCGATATCGACGTCGATTTCGAGCATGAGCGGCGCGAGGAAGTGATCCAGTGGATCTACGAGACCTATGGCGAACGCCATGCCGCGCTCACCGCCGTGGTCAGCCGCTATCGTACGAGGGGGGCGGTGCGCGAGGTCGGCAAGGCGCTGGGGTTGCCCGAGGACGTCACCGCCGGGCTGGCGGGGCAGGTCTGGGGCTGGTCGAACGAAGGCGTGAGCGAGGCCGATGCCGCCGCGCTCAACCTCGACGCCAGCGAACCGCGCCTCGCGCTGACGCTCGACCTTGCCCGCCAGCTGATCGGTACGCCGCGCCACCGTTCGCAGCATCCGGGCGGCTTCGTGCTGGCCCAGGCCAATCTCGACGAGATCGTGCCAATCGAACCGGCGGCGATGGTCGACCGGCGGGTGATCGAATGGGAGAAGGACGATATCGAGGAGCTCGGCCTGATGAAGGTCGACATTCTTGGGCTCGGCATGCTCGGCTGCATGCGGCGCGCGTTCGATCTGCTCGAGCAGCACAAGGGCGTTAAGCTGACGCTCGCTTCGGATGCGATGCAGGAGGACGATCCCGCGACCTTCGCGATGATCCAGAAGGCCGACACGCTCGGCACCTTCCAGATCGAGAGCCGCGCGCAGATGTCGATGCTGCCGCGGTTGAAGCCCAAGGAGTTCTATGACCTCGTCATCCAGGTCGCGATCGTGCGGCCGGGGCCGATTCAGGGCGACATGGTGCATCCCTATCTGCGCCGGCGCGAGGGCAAGGAAGCGGTCGAGTATCCGAGCGAGGAACTGCGCGACGTGTTGGAGAAGACCTTCGGCGTGCCGCTGTTCCAGGAACAGGCGATGAAGGTCGCCATCGTCGGCGCGGGCTTCAAGCCGGCCGAGGCCGATGCCCTGCGCCGCGCGATGGCGACGTTCAAGTCAACCGGCGGCGTCACGCATTTCAAGGAGAAGATGATCAGCGGGATGCTGGAGAAGGGCTATACCCAGGACTTCGCCGAGCGCACCTTCAAGCAGATCGAGGGCTTTGGCAGCTACGGCTTTCCCGAGAGCCATGCGGCGAGCTTCGCCAAGATCGCCTATGCGTCGAGCTGGATGAAGTGCCACCATCCCGACATCTTCTGCGCGGCGCTGCTCAACGCGCAGCCGATGGGCTTCTATGCCCCGGCGCAGATCGTCCGCGATGCGCGGGAGCATGGCGTCGAGGTGCGCGCGGTATGCGTCAACGACAGCGACTGGGATACGCGGGTGTTGGGGGCCACCATTCCTCCCCGGGCGAAGCTCGGGGAGGGGGACCATGTGCGCCAGCACATGGTGGAGGGGCCGCCGCGCCAGCGGCGGTGGGACGACGAGGTCGGCGAGACCCGCGCCTTCGGCGCGGCCCCTCCACCCCTCGGCTCCGCCGAGCGGTCCCCCTCCCCCAGCAAGCTGGGGGAGGATCTTGGGTTGCTCCCCCTTCGCCTCGGCATGCGGGTGGTGCAGGGCCTCTCCGCCCGCGATGCCGAGGCGATCCTCGTCGCGCGCGCCGAGCGGCCCTTCACCTCGATCGAGGATGTGTGGCGCCGCGCCCGCGTCTCCCCCGCCGCGCTGGAGAAGCTCGCGCGCGCCGATGGCTTCCGCTGCTTCGGCCAGGATCGCCGCCAGGCGCTCTGGGCGATCAAGGCCCTCGACCAGACGCCGCTGCCGCTGTTCGCCGGGATCGAAGGCCCGATCCAGGCGGCCGAGCCCGCGGTGACGCTGACCCCGCTCACTGCCGGGCGCGAGGTGGTGGAGGACTATCGCGCTACCCAGCTGAGTCTCCGCGCGCACCCGCTGCACTTCCTCCGAGGGACGCTCGCCGCGCGGCGGATCCGGCCGTGCGGCGACCTCAGGACGCTCAAGGACGGTGCGCGCGTGGAAGTTGCAGGTATCGTCCTCGTCCGCCAGAAGCCGGGCAGCGCCAAGAGCATCTTCCTGACGCTGGAGGACGAGAGCGGAATCGCCAATGCGATCGTCTGGCCGGCGCGCTTCGCGCTCTACCGCCCGATCATCCTCGCCGCGCCGATGATTGCGGTGCGCGGCCGGCTCCAGCGTGAGGGCGAGGTGCTGCACCTGATCGCCGAGACGATCACCGACCTGACCGACCTGCTGCGCAGCGTCGGTGCGCTCGACCTGCCGCGGATGACGATGCCGGGCGACGGCGCGACGCATGGCGGCACGATCGACTCGCGTGATCGGAAGGTCATCCGCGCCACCGATCCCGCCCATGCCTATCCCAAGCAGCGGACCCCAGAGAGCTGGCCATCGCGGCGCGAGGACCTCATTCCCATCAAGTCGCACGATTTCCACTGATGGCGGGAGCGGCTTTCCCGCTGGAGACCGCTCCCGCGCAGATCAGTCCGCCACCACCGTCTGCTCGATCGTGCCGAAGATCGGGTGGTGCTTGTCGTCCTCTGCCCAGATGCGGATCGTGTCGCCCGCCTTGAGGAACGGCGTCTCGGCCGCGCCGCGCAGGATCGTCTCGACGGTGCGCACCTCGGCGAGGCAGCAATAGCCCTTGCCGCCCTCGCCGATCGGCTTGCCCGGGCCGCCATCGGCGTCGCGGTTGGAGACGGTGCCCGATCCTATGATCGTGCCTGCGCCCAGTGCGCGCGTCTTGGCGGCATGGGCGATCAGCGTGCCGAAATCGAAGGTCATGTCCTCGCCCGCCGCGACACGGCCGAAGGGCTTGCCGTTGAGGTCGACCATCAGCGTGCGGTGGAGCTTGCCGTCCTGCCACCAGTCGCCCAGTGCGTCGGGCGTCACGAACACCGGCGAGAAGGCGCTGGCCGGCTTGGACTGGAAGAAGCCGAAGCCCTTGGCGAGTTCGCCGGGGATGAGGTTGCGCAGGGACACGTCGTTGGTGAGGCCGATCAGCCGCACCCCCGCCAGCGCCTCTTCACGGCTGGCCCCCAGCGGCACGTCGCCGGTCACGACCACCACTTCGGCTTCGAGGTCGCAGCCCCAGCTCTCGTCCTTCAGAGGAATCGAATCGCGCGGGCCCAGGAAGCCGTCCGATCCGCCCTGGTACATCAGCGGATCCTGCCAGAAGCTCTCGGGCAGCTCGGCACCGCGCGCCTGCCGCACCAGCGCGACATGGTTCACATAAGCCGAGCCGTCCGCCCATTGATAGGCGCGGGGCAGGGGTGCCGATGCCTGGCGCTCGTGGAAGCGCATCATCGGGATGGTCTCATGCTCGAGATCGGTGGCGAGATTGCGCAGATCGCCTTCCACCCGCGCCCAATCGTCGAGCGCGGCCTGCAGCGTCGGGGCGATGTGGCTGGCGTCGGCGCACCAGGCGAGATCGTTCGAGACGACGACGAGCTTGCCGTCGCGGCCCTGCTTGAGGCTGGCTAGTTTCATTTGACACCATCTCCTTCGGCGGTCGCCATAGGGCAACTTCGCTCGCCACGGAACCGTACCCCGTTGCTACGTATTTTGCCCAGTCGCATTGACTTAGGGGCGGGCCATGATCAACGAATTGCACATGGCCGCCCCGCTTCGCTTTTTGGATCATAGCGGCGAGATGGCCGAACGCCTCCGCACGTTCGACTGGTCGCGCCATCCGTTCGGTGCGCCCGACACCTGGTGCGAGCCGCTGCGCATCACCGTCGACATGATGCTCGCCTCGCGTTTCCCCAAAGCGCTCTATTGGGGGCCCGAGTTCCGCCTGCTCTACAACGATGCCTGGGCGCCGATCGCGGCGGATCGCCATCCCTGGGCGTTGGGGCGTGCGGGAGGCGAGGTCTGGGCGGAGATCTGGGACGTGGTCGGCCCGCAGATGGAGGACGTGGTCGCCACCGGTCGCGGTTTCGCAGTCTACGACCAGCTGCTGCGGATGGCACGCGACGGCGTGCCGTGCGATACGTGGTGGAACTACAGCTTCACGCCGATCCGCGACGCCGAGGGCCGCGTGCTCGGCATTCTCAACCAGGGCAACGAGACAACGCGGGTGGTGCTCGCCGAGCGCGCCCAGCAGGCCGAGATCGAGCGGCTGCGCGACTATTTCGCGCAGGCGCCCGGCGCGGTGGCGCTGCTCGACGGGCCGGAGCATCGCTTCGTCCTCGCCAATCCCGCATATCTGGACCTGATCGGCCGCGAGGCGGTGGTGGGGCAATCGGTTGCCGAGGCCCTGCCCGAGGTGGTCGAGCAGGGCTATGTCGCGATCCTCGACCAGGTCTATCGCAGTGGCGAGCCCTATCGCGCGCTCGGCCGCGAGATTTTGCTCCAGCGCCGGCAAGGCAGCCCGCCCGAGCGCCGCGTACTCGATTTCGCCTATCAGCCGATCAAGGATTCGCTCGGCGCCTGCACCGGCATCTTCGTCGCCGCCGCCGACATCACCGAGCGCGCCGCCGCCGAAGAAGCGTTGCGGCGGAGCGAGGAGCGGCTGCAGCTCGCGCTCAACGCATCGACGGGGATCGGTACCTGGGACTGGACGGCGGAAAGTGGCCGGGTGACCGGCGACGAGCGTTTCGCCGCGCTGTTCGGCATCGACCCGGAGCGCGTCGCCCGTGGCGGCGCGTTCGATGCGGTGCTCAACTTCATCCATCCCGACGATCGCGCGCGCATCGCGATGGAGGTACGCCAGTCGATCGCCGACCGCGCACCGCTCAAGCTCGAATTCCGCGTATTGCGGGCCGATGGCGAGGTGCGCTGGCTGCTCACCCAGGGGCGCTGCACCTTCGATGCCGAGGGGCATCCGGTCCGCTTCCCCGGCGTCAGCTTCGACATTACCGACCGCAAGCTTGCCGAGGAAGCCGCGCAGGACGCCGCAGACGATCTGCGCTCCGCAACCGAGTCGCAGTCCTTCCTGCACGGCCTGGCCGAGCGTCAGCGCGCGCTCGACATGCCCGACGCGATCATGGAACTCACCGCGGCCGAACTGGGGGCCAGGCTGGGCCTCGCGCGTGTCGGATTCTACCGGGTGGCGGGCGAAGTGATCCACCTGGGCCCGTGCTGGACCGACGGCAGCCTGCCCAAGCTCGCGGGCCAGTGGCGGCTGGATGCGGTGGCGCCGCTGGTCGAGCGCTATCGGCAGGGCCGCACCATCACCTTCGACGACAGCAGCACCGAATTCCCGCATACCGAGCTGAGCAAGCTTTCGCCCTCGGCGATCGGCGTGCCGTTGCTGCGCGGCGGGCAGTGGGTGGCGACCTTCTACGCCAATGGCGCGGGGCCGCGGGCTTGGCGGCCGGAGGAGATCGCCTTCGTCGAGACAGTGGTCGAGACCACCTGGGATTCGGTCGAGCGCGCCGGTGCGGTGCTGGCGCTGCGCGAGAGCGAGGCGAAGTTCCGCGCGATCACCAATTCGATCGATCACATGGTCTGGTCGGCCGATGCCGAAGGCGCGGTCGATTTCTACAATGATCGCTGGTACGATTATACCGGCGTCGAGCGCGGCAGCACCGATGGCGATGCATGGGGGACGGTGCTTCACCCCGGCGACCAGCGCCGCGCGGCGGCGGCGTGGCAGCATTGCGTTCAAACCGGCGACCTCTATCGCATCGAATATCGCATGCGGCACCATAGCGGCATCTATCGCTGGGCGCTGGGCCGCGCGCAGCCGCTGCGCGACGAGACCGGCCGCATCGTGCGCTGGTTCGGCACCAGCACCGACATCCAGGACATCGTCGACGCGCGCGAAGTGCTCGCCCGCTCGCGCGAGGAACTGGAGGCCGCCGTGCGCGAGCGGACCGAGCGGCTGATGGCCGCCGAGGCGCAGCTTCGCCAGGCGCAGAAGATGGAGGCGGTGGGGCAGCTGACCGGCGGCATCGCGCATGATTTCAACAATATGCTCGCGGTGGTGATCGGCGCGCTCGACCTGATGGAGCGCCGCGTCGCGCAGGGGCGGACCGATATCGACCGCTATCTCGTCGCGGCGCGCGACGGGGCGAGCCGCGCGGCGGCGCTGACCCAGCGGCTGCTCGCCTTTTCGCGCCGCCAGCCGCTGGCGCCGACCGCGCTTGACGTCAACGACATGCTCGGCGGGATGATCGAGCTGCTGGTGCGCACGCTGGGCGAAGGCGTGGTGATCGAGACGCAGTTCGCCCGTCGGCTCGATCCTGTGGTGGCAGACCGCAACCAGCTGGAAAATGTCGTGCTCAACCTTGCGGTCAACGGCCGCGATGCGATGCCCGAGGGCGGCACGCTGACGATCGAGACCGAGCAAGTGGCGATCGGGGCCGACGAGGCTGGCCGCTACGAGATCGCCGCGGGCGATTTCGTCGAGATCCGCATTCGGGACACGGGCGTGGGCATGCCGCCCGAGGTGGCGGCGCGCGCCTTCGATCCGTTCTTCACCACCAAGGGCGTCGGCAAGGGCACCGGGCTGGGGCTCAGCCAGGTGTTCGGCTTCGTCCGCCAGTCGGGCGGGCATGTGACGATCGAGAGCGAACCCGGTAAGGGTACCTGCGTGCGGGTGCTGCTGCCGGCGCAGCCCGAGGCGGTGCCTACGCCCGCCGCAAGCGGCGTCACGCGCGAGCTTCCGCGCGGGCAGTCCAGCGAAGTGATCCTCGTCGTCGAGGACGAGGACCGCGTGCGCACCTATTCGGTCGAGGCGCTGCGCGAGCTCGGCTACGGCGTGGTCTTCGCGCGCGACGGGATCGAGGCGCTGCGGCTCCTCGAGCGCGGGCAGAAGGTCTCGCTGCTGTTCAGCGACGTGGTGATGCCCGAGATGAGCGGCCGCGAGCTGGCGACGCGCGTGCGCGAGCGCATGCCCGAGTTGAAGGTGCTGCTCACCAGCGGCTATGCCCCCGATTCGCCCGATCCGGGTGCCGACGAGAACATCCTGCCCAAGCCGTTCGACATCGCCGCGCTGGCCACCGCGATCCGCGCCGCACTGGACGGCTGACGGCAGGAAAGGCTTGACCTTCGGGCGTGCGTTCGCCATTCGCGCCGCGGCTTCGGGCGACGCGTCCGGTTGACCAGTCCCTGCCGCCGAGTCCTGTCGAAGGGCGGCCAGGGTCCGCCCGGCAGGCGGAGGACGTGTATCCATGGCAAATGTGGCAGTGATCGGCGCCCAATGGGGTGACGAAGGCAAGGGCAAGATCGTCGACTGGCTCGCCGAGCGCGCCGACGTGGTCGTCCGCTTCCAGGGCGGGCACAATGCCGGCCACACGCTGGTGATCGGCGAAAAGGTCTACAAGCTCTCGTTGCTCCCCTCGGGCATCGTCCGCGGCACGCCGAGCGTGATCGGCAACGGCGTGGTGCTCGATCCCTGGGCGCTCAAGGCCGAGGTGGAGAAGCTGCGCGAGCAAGGGGTCGACGTGACCCCGGACACGCTCAAGATCGCGGATACCTGCCCGCTGATCCTGCCCTTCCACCGCGATCTCGATGCGCTGCGCGAAGATGCCAGCGGCGCCGGCAAGATCGGCACCACCCGCCGCGGCATCGGCCCCGCCTATGAGGACAAGGTCGGCCGCCGCGCGATTCGGGTGTGCGATCTCGCCAATCTCGACTTGATCGGGCCGCAGGTCGATCGCCTCGCCGCGCACCATGATGCGCTGCGCGCCGGCTTCGGCCAGCCGCCGATCGACCGCGAGGGCCTGCTCAACGAGCTGCGCGGCATCGCCGGCTTCGTGCTGCCCTTCGTCCAGCCGGTGTGGAAGATGCTCAACGAGGCGCGGTCGCGCGGCCGCCGCATCCTGTTCGAAGGCGCGCAGGGCGTGTTGCTCGACATCGACCACGGCACCTATCCGTTCGTCACCTCGTCCAACACCGTGTCGGGCACCGCGGCGAGCGGCAGCGGCATGGGGCCGGGTGCGGTGGGCTTCGTGCTCGGCATCGCCAAGGCCTATACCACCCGCGTCGGATCGGGCCCGTTCCCGACCGAGCAGGATAACGACGTGGGCGAACGGCTCGGCACGCGCGGCCACGAGTTCGGCACCGTCACCGGGCGCAAGCGCCGCTGCGGCTGGCTGGATGCGGTGCTGCTGCGCCAGTCGGTCGCGGTCTCGGGCATTACCGGCATCGCGCTGACCAAGCTGGACGTGCTCGACGGGTTCGAGGAGATCCAGGTCTGCACCGGCTATCGGCTGAACGGTGAGGTTCTGGATTACTACCCCGCCAGTGCGCCCGACCAGGCGGCGGTGGAGCCGATCTACGAGACGATGGAAGGCTGGTCCGAATCGACCTTCGGTGCGCGCAGCTGGGCCGATCTGCCGGCGCAGGCGATCAAGTATATCCGCCGCGTCGAGGAGCTGATCCAGTGCCCGGTGGCGCTGGTCTCGACCAGCCCCGAGCGCGAGGACACGATCCTCGTCCGAGATCCCTTCGCCGACTGACGCGAAAACGCCCGGCCCTCGAGGGAGGGCCGGGCGTCTCGGAGCTCGAGGCGAGGGGCTGAAAGGGGGAAAGGCCCCGCGCCGAACTACGCTGATTAGCGCGGACGCTTGCGCTTCGGCTTGTCGCCGGTCTGGTCACCCATGGTCGAATCCGTGGTGGTCGTGCTCGGATCGGTGGGCGAGGTCGTCGTCGTGGTCGACGAATCCGGCGTGCTCATCGTGCCCGAACCGGTCGTGCCGCCCGGCGTCGTCGTGGTCGACGGGTTCATCGACGGATCGGTCGGCGATGTCGACGGCTGGCCCGGCGTGGTGCTCTGGTCCATGGTCGAGCCGCCCGGCGTCGTCTGGCCCGGCGTGGTCTGCTGCGCGAAGGCGGCCGGTGCGGCGATCAGCGTAGCAGCGGCAAGAATGGTCTTGATGTACATTACACGGCATCCTTCTGTTGATTATGCCAACGGAAGGTTAACCATCAAATGCCCAAGAAGTCTCATCGGTTGATTTCGATTAGCCGATAAAAGCGAACGTGTCAGGGCCGAGTCGAGCGCAAGATCAGCCGACCTGCGCCCGATGCAGCAATTTCTGATCCGCCAGTACCAGCGCGACCATTGCTTCGACCACAGGTACGCCGCGGATGCCGACGCACGGGTCGTGGCGGCCCTTGGTGCGGATCTCGCTGGCCTCGCCCTCGCGGGTGACGGTCTCGACCGGGATCAGGATCGAGCTGGTCGGCTTGAACGCGACGCGCATCCGCACCGGCTGGCCGGTGGCGATGCCGCCTGCGATGCCGCCTGCATGGTTGGCGAGGAAGTCGACGCCGCCATCGCCGCGCGGCCGCATCGCATCGGCATTCTCCTCGCCGCGCAAGCCTGCCGCCGCGAAGCCGTCGCCGATCTCGAAGCCCTTCACGGCGTTGATCGACATGCAGGCCGCCGCCAACTCGCTGTCGAGCTTGGCGTAGAGCGGCGCGCCCCAGCCGGCGGGCACGCCGGTGGCCTCGCAAGTGACGACGGCGCCGAGCGAGGAGCCGTCCTTGCGCGCGGCATCGACCAGCGCTTCCCAGCGGGCGGCCGCCTCCGGATCGGGGCAGAAGAAGGGGTTGTTGGCGATCTCGGCCGCGTCGAACTTCGCATAGTCGATCGCGTCACCGCCGATCGCTTCGACCCAGGCGGTGATCGTCACCTCCGGGATCACCAGCCGCGCGACCGCGCCCGCTGCTACCCGCGCCGCGGTCTCGCGCGCCGAGGAACGGCCGCCGCCGCGATAGTCGCGGAAGCCGTATTTCTGGTCATAGGCAAAGTCGGCATGGCCGGGGCGATAGGCCCTGGCGACCTCCGAATAGTCCTTGGAGCGCTGGTCGACATTGTCGATGTGCAGCGCGATCGGGGTACCGGTGGTGCGCCCCCCGAACACGCCGGAGAGGATGCGGACCTGGTCCGGCTCCTGCCGCTGCGTGGTGAAGCGCGACTGGCCGGGGCGGCGGCGATCGAGAAAGGGCTGGATGTCGCCCTCGCTCAAGCTCAGCCCCGGGGGGCAGCCATCGACCACCGCGCCGAGCGCGGGGCCATGGCTCTCGCCCCAGGTGGTGAAGCGGAACACGCGACCGAAGCTGTTGAACGACATCGGCGCACGCCCTCCGTCTGGGTTGAAACCGCGGGCCGTTTCGCAGGTGTCGCGTGCGGCTGCAACCCGTTCGGCGGGGGCGGGGCGAGCAGCGCGAGCTTTTGAAGTTGCGGTATGGGCGTGTTAGTCGCGGAACTGGGGGCTGCGCTTCTGCAGGTTGGCTGTCACCGCCTCGATCTGGTTCGGCGTGCGGAGCAGCGCCGCCTGCTCGACGCTCTCGGCCAGCAATACCGCGGCTGCGTCGCCTTCGTGATTGGCGAGGCGCTTGGCGGCGCGGATCGCGTCCGGATTGCGAGCGGCGATCGCATGGGCGAGCGTCATTGCTTCGGCATGCGGATCCTCCGCCAACCGGGTGACGAAGCCGAACGTATGCGCGTCCGCCGCATCGAACTCGCGGGCGGTATAGGTGAGCTCGCGCAGCACGTCGTCGCGCACGGTGCCGCGCCAAAGCACGAAGCCGCCCATGTCCGGCACGATGCCCCATTTCAGCTCCATCACCGACAGCCGAGTCTCGGGTGCGGCGACCCGGATGTCGGCACCGCTCGCAATCTGCAGCCCGCCGCCGAATGCGACGCCGTGCACCGCCGCGATCACGGGCACTGGCAGCGTCCGCCAGCCCCAGGCGACCTGTTGGAAGCTGTTGGCCAGTCCGTGCGTCCGCGCCGCGATGTCGACGCCCGCGCCGACATTGGCCATGCTCGCCATGTCCAGCCCCGCGCAGAAGGCGCGGCCTTCGCCGGAAAGGACCGCCGCGCGCAGGCCGGCGGTCTGGCCGAGCGTGTCGATCGCCGTCAGCAGTCCTTCGATCATGGCGGGATCGAGCGCGTTCATCTTTTCCGGCCGGTTCAGCCGCACATCGGCGACGCCGCCCTCGATGGTCCAGGTCACGCGCTCGCTCATTCCGGCATCCTCTCTTGTTGCCCGCCAATGTGCGGCGAAGCATTTGCGCGGGCAAGATGGTGGCGCTAGAAAAACGGGTATGTCCCAGTCCAGCGATCCCCCGGCGCCGCCCCGGTTCGATCCGCGCGCCTTCTTCGCGCTCCGCTTTCCCAACCATGGCAGCCGCCTGGGTGTCGCGCACCGCGATCATGGCGACGACTGGTCCGAGCTGGAGCTGCCCTGGCGCGCCGACCTGGTGGGGCAGGAGGAGACCGGCGTGCTCGCCTCGGGGCCGATCCTGGCGCTGATGGACATGGCGAGCAGCGTCGCCGTGTGGCTCAAGGTCGGCAAGTTCCTGCCGCATGCGACGCTCGACCTCCGGATCGACTATCTGCGGCCGGCGCGGACGGGCCAGACGGTGATCGGGCGCTGCGAATGCTATCGGCTGACGCGTTCGATCGCGTTCGTCCGCGGGCAGGCGCATGACGGCGATCCGGCCGATCCGCTCGCGCATGTCGCCGGCACCTTCATGGCGGCGGAGGGATACTGGTGAAGCTGCCTCCTTATGCCGAGCTGCTGGGGCTTACCGTCGAGCCGGGCGCGGATGCGCCGGTATTGGTCATGCCCTTTTCCGGCGATGTCGTCGGGCGACCGGGGTTCCTGCACGGCGGTGCGATCGGCGGGTTGCTCGAGATGGCCGCGGTCGGCGCGCTGCTCCAGGCGCTGGAGGCGGAAGGCGGGGCGAAGGTGAAGCCGGTCAACGTCACCGTCGATTACATGCGCGGCGGGCGCGAGAAGGAGACGCGGGCCAGGGGCACGGTGACGCGGCTGGGCAACAGGGTGGCGAATGTCAGCGCGGTGGCGTGGCAGGACGAGGAAGACCGCCCGATCGCCGCCGCGCGGATGAACTTTTTGATCGTGCGGTAATGCAAATCCTCCCCCGGCGGGGGAGGGGGACCGCGCTGCGCAGCAGCGTGGTGGAGGGGCCGCGCCGCCAGGCGCGCTTCGCCTTGGCATTGAGCGGAAACCGCCGCTTGCGCGGCGGCCCCTCCACCACCGCCTGCGGCGGCGGTCCCCCTCCCCGAGCTGCGCCCGGGGAGGAATGTCACGGCTTCACTTCTTCGGAGTCACCCGCATCAGCCAGCCGCCATCGCCCTTGGCGCCGTCCTGCAGCAGCCAGAGCGAGCCGTCCGGCCCCTGCGCCACGTCGCGGATGCGCATGTCGAGGTTCCACTGGTCGGCCTTGCGGGCATTGGTGCCGTCGAGCGCGATGCGGATGAGGGCTTGGCCGGACATCGCGCCCATCAGCAGCGAGCCCTTCCACTGCGGGAACTCGCTCCCGGTGTAATAGATCAGCCCCGAGGGCGAGATCGACGGCGCCCAGTGGAGCTTGGGCAGCTCATAGCCGTCGCCCGCCTTGGGCTTGGGGATCGGCTTGTTGTTGTAATTCTCGCCGAACGAGACGTTGGGCCAGCCATAGTTGCGACCCTTGACGATCAGGTTTAGCTCGTCGCCGCCCTGCGGGCCCATCTCGTGCTCCCACAGATTGCCCGACGCATCGAAGACGAGGCCATAGGGATTGCGATGCCCGCTGCTCCAGATCGCGGCCGGCGCCGGGTTGGGGCCGTCGAAGGCGAAGGGGCGGCCCTTGGCGGTCTTGGCGGCTTCGGTGTCCTCGGGGGGATCGATAACCTGCACGCTGGTGGCGCCAACCTTGCCCGCATCCGGATTGTCCGAGGCCGGCTTGCCGTCGAGCGTCAGGTGCAGGATCTTGCCGATCGCCTGGTTGGGATCCTGCGCGGGGGTGAAGCGCTGGCGCTCGCCCGAGGAGAGGAACAGCGACTTGCCGTCGGGTGCGAAGGCGATCACCGCGCCGAACTGGCCGCCGTCGCCGTCCGCGCCCGAGCGGAACAGCACCTCCACATTGTCGAGTCGCGGCGCCATCGCCTTGCCGCGGGTAAGCTTGGCGCGGGCGAGCGCGAGCGCGCTGCCGTTGGCGCGCGGCTCCGAATAGGTGAAGTAGATGGTGTTGCTGCTGGCGAAGTCCGGTGCGGGCGCCACGTCGAGCAGGCCGCCCTGGCCGCCGGCGGCGACCTTGGGCACCCCGGTCACCGCCTGCGCCTTCTGGTTGACCTCCCAAACTTGCAGCTGCCCGGCCTTCTCGGTCACGAGTGCGGCGCCGTCGGGCAGGAAGGCGAGCGCGAAGGGCGAATCGAAATCGGCGACGCGGATCGCGGTGAACGGCACGCCCTCCGGCAGCGGGGCGGGCGTGCCGCTCGGCACCGGCAACGGTGTCGGCGTGTCGGCCGTCCCGGTCGGCTGCTGGGCATTGGAGCCGGGCGACGAGCAGGCGGTGGCGAACAATATCGGTATCAGCAACAGCGAACGGGGCATGGGGAATCCTCTCCGGCGATGGTTCGGTCGCGAACGCAGCCGGTTTTACAGCGCGTTGCAACGACTTTCGTTCGCGAAAAGATGCAAGGTGCGAGGCGCCCCCTTGCTCCGGCGCACGTGATTGCGTATATCGCGGATGCTTTCTCGGACATCGTCAAACATGATCGAGGTCGGCGCCGCCAGGCACCGGCACCGAAGCTGCTTGATTTCAACCGGAGACGTGTGTGGCGAATCTCGCCGAACTGGCCAAGATGATCGAAACCGAAGCGCAGGCGCTGGGCTTTGCCCTGGTGCGCGTGAAGATGTTCGGCGGCCAGAGCGATCCCACGCTGCAGATCATGGCCGAGCGTCCGGATACGCGCCAGCTGACGATCGACGATTGCGCCGATCTGTCGCGCCGCATCTCGGACCTGCTCGACCGGCTGGAAGCCGAGGGTCGCGATCCGATCGACCATGCCTATCGGCTGGAAGTCAGCTCGCCGGGCATCGACCGGCCGCTCACCCGGCTGCAGGATTTCGAGGACTGGAAGGGCCATGAGGCCCGCATCACGCTCGCCGAGAAGCTTGACGGGCGCAAGCAGTTCAAGGGCGATCTCGCCGGCATCGACAAGGACGCGGGCACCATCACGATCGTGACGCAGGACGAGACGCACCATGTGCTCCCGTTCGCGGCGATCGAGGATGCCAAGCTGACGATGACCGATCGCCTGATCGCCGCCACCGCGCCGCTCTCTGCCGAGGGCGCCGACAAGATTATCGAAGTAGAAGGATAAGCCCGGATGGCCACCGCCATTTCTGCCAACAAGGCCGAGCTGCTCGCGATCGCCGATTCGGTCGCGAAGGAAAAGCTGATCGACAAGGCCATCGTCATCGAGGCGATGGAAGACGCGATCCAGCGCGCCGCGAAGAACCGCTACGGCGTCGAGAACGACATTCGCGCGAAGCTCGATCCGGTTTCGGGCGATCTGCGCCTGTGGCGCGTCGTCGAAGTGGTCGAGCAGGTCGACGATTATTTCAAGCAGGTCGACCTCAAGGGTGCCGAGAAGCTCCAGAAGGGCGCGAAGGTCGGCGACTTCATCGTCGATCCGCTGCCCCCGATCGAGTTCGGCCGCATCCAGGCGCAGGCCTCGAAGCAGATCATCTTCCAGAAGGTTCGCGACGCCGAGCGCGAGCGCCAGTATGACGAGTTCAAGGACCGGGTGAACGAGATCATCACCGGTGTGGTGAAGCGCGTCGAGTTCGGCCATGTCGTCGTCGACCTGGGCCGCGCCGAAGGCGTGATCCGCCGCGACCAGCAGATCCCGCGCGAAGTGGTGCGCGTCGGCGATCGCGTCCGCTCGGTGGTGCTCAACGTCCGCCGCGAGAATCGCGGGCCGCAGATCTTCCTGAGCCGGGCGCACCCCGAGTTCATGAAGAAGCTGTTCGCGCAGGAAGTGCCTGAAATCTACGACGGCATCATCGAGATCAAGGCCGCCGCCCGCGACCCGGGCAGCCGCGCCAAGATCGGCGTGATCAGCCATGACGGCTCGATCGATCCGGTCGGCGCCTGCGTCGGCATGAAGGGCAGCCGCGTGCAGGCCGTCGTGCAGGAGATGCAGGGCGAGAAGATCGACATCATCCCCTGGTCGCCGGACACCGCCACCTTCGTCGTCAACGCGCTGCAGCCGGCGAACGTCAGCCGCGTCGTGATCGACGAGGAAGAGGACCGCATCGAAGTGGTCGTCCCCGACGATCAGCTGAGCCTGGCGATCGGCCGTCGCGGCCAGAATGTGCGCCTGGCGTCGCAGCTGACCGGCAAGGCGATCGACATCCTCACCGAGGCGGATGCGAGCGAGAAGCGCCAGAAGGAATTCGTCGAGCGTTCGGAGATGTTCCAGAACGAGCTCGACGTCGACGAGACGCTGGCCCAGCTGCTGGTCGCCGAAGGCTTCGGCGCGCTGGAAGAAGTCGCCTATGTCGAGATCGAGGAGCTCGCGACCATCGAGGGCTTCGACGAGGACCTCGCGCAGGAACTCCAGAACCGCGCCCAGGAAGCGCTGGAGCGCCGCGAGGAAGCCAATCGCGAGGCACGCCGCGCGTTGGGCGTCGAGGACGCCCTCACCACCATGCCGTACCTCACCGAAGCGATGCTGGTCACGCTCGGCAAGGCGGGCATCAAGACGCTCGACGACCTCGCCGACCTGGCGACCGACGAGCTGGTCGAGAAGAAGCGCGCCGAGCCGCGTCGCCGCGGCGACGACACCCCCCGCAAGGAGCCCAAGGGCGGCATCCTGGCGGAGTATGGCCTGAGCGACGAACAGGGCAACGAGATCATCATGGCGGCCCGCGCCCATTGGTTCGCCGATGAAGAACCTGCGGAAGCAGGCGAGGAGGACGCAATTGCGGACTCCGAACAATGATACGCGCCGACTGACATTGGCACCGGTCATCCCCTCTCTCGGCAACGGGAGGGGACGATGACCGACGCGGTTCGCACCTGCATCCTGTCGCGCGAGGAATCGCCGCGGGAAGGGCTGATCCGACTCGTGCTTTCGCCCGAGGGCGAGGTGCTGCCCGACATTCGTGCCAAGGCCCCCGGCCGCGGCGCCTGGATCTCCGTCGACAAGGCGGGGCTGGCGGCGTCGCGCGACAAGGGCAAGCTGAAGGGCGCCCTCTCGCGCAGCTTCCGCACCGGCGAGATCCGCATTCCCGACGATCTGGAAGACCGGATCGCCGCCCAGCTGCAGCGCGCCGCGCTCGACCGGCTGGGGCTGGAGGCGAAGGCTGGCTATGTGGTGATCGGCGCCGAGCGGATCGAAAAGGCCGCGCGCAGCGGCCGACTCCATCTGCTGCTCCACGCATCCGACGCCCGCGACGACGGCAGCCGAAAGCTGGCCCAGGCGTGGCGGGTTGGCTCGGATCGGGAAGGTTCTGCCCTCAAGGGCTTAACATTGCCGGTCTCGCGCACCATATTGTCCTTGGCGTTAGGCCGCGAAAATGTGGTACACGCCGGACTCATCGACGCCCGGGCGGCGCAACGGACGAGCGAAGCGCTCGATCGCTGGCTGCACTTTATCGGACCCGAACCTGATCCCGTGTCTTGCGATTCCGAATCGCAAGGCGCATCGGCTTTGCCGTCCGCCGTGCCATTGACGACGAACATTATCGAGGAACTTGAGTAGCCGCATGAGCGACACCGAAAACGACAAGCCGAAACTGGGCATGCGCGCACCGCTGGGTCTGAAGCGCACGGTGGAAACCGGCAAGGTGAAGCAGAGCTTCAGCCATGGCCGTTCCAACACCGTGGTCGTGGAGGTCAAGCGTCGCCGTGTTCTCGGCCCGCAGGGTGCGCCGATCGACGAGTCGACGCCGGCCCCTGCCGCTGCGCCCGAGGCTCCGGCTGCTCAGGCTCCCCGTCCCGCTGCCCCGCAGCAGCAGGCGCCGCGTGCCGCTGCCCAGCCGCCGCGCAAGCCGATGGACAATCTCTCCCCGCAGGAGCGTCAGGCCAAGCTGCTCCGCGAGGCCGAGGAACAGCGCATGCAGGCGCTGGAGGAAGCGCGTCGTCGCGACGAGCGCCTCCGTGCCGAGGCGCAGGAAGAAGAGCGTCGCCGCGCCGAAGAGCGTGCCCGTGCCCAGACCGAGGCGGCTGCCGCCCCGGTTGAAGCCGCCGCACCCGAGCCGACGCCGGCTCCTGCGCCCGCCCCGGAACCGAAGCCGAACGTGGTAGCGGAGGCTCCGGCCCCCGCGCCCGCTCCGACGCCGGAACCGACTCCCGCGCCCGCGCCTGCTCCGGCGGCACCTCCTGCCGCTGCCCCGCAGCAGCCGGCGGCGCCCAAGCCGGCCCAGCCGCAGGCCGCAGCGCCGAAGCCTGCCGCGCCCGCGCAGCCGCCGCGCCGTCCGATCCCGCAGGGTCCGATCACGCTGCAGCTCGATGCGTCGCTGCCCGCGCCGCGCCGCTTCACGCCGGTCGTGCGTCCGGAAATTCCCAAGCCGCAGCCCAAGCCCGAGCCGCAGCAGGCAGCCCCTGCCGCGACCCAGCAGACGCAGCAGGCACCGCAGCAGAACCAGAACCAGCAGCGTCCCGCCGCTGGCGCCGGTGCCGCGCGTCCGGCCCCTTCGGGTCCCGGCGCTGCGCCGCGCCGCCCGGGTGCCGATCCGGCCAAGCCGTCGCGCGACCGCAAGGGCGACGATCGCCGCCAGTCGGGCAAGCTCACCGTTACGCGTGCGCTCGGTGGCGACGATGGTGCGCGTGCGCGTAGCCTCGCGGCGCTGAAGCGCGCCCGTGAGAAGGAGCATCGCCGCTCCTATGGCGGCCCGCGCGAGCCGCAGGTCAAGCAGGTCCGCGACGTGGTGGTGCCCGAGGCGATCACCGTGCAGGAACTCGCCAACCGCATGGCCGAAAAGGGTGCGGACCTGGTGAAGGCCCTGTTCAAGATGGGCATGATGGTCACGGTCAATCAGTCGATCGACCAGGATACCGCCGAACTGCTGGTCACCGATTTCGGTCACAACGTGCAGCGCGTCAGCGAGAGCGACGTTGATCTCCAGATCGATACCGAGCTCGATCCCGAGGACAAGCTGCAGCCGCGCCCGCCGGTCGTCACGATCATGGGTCACGTCGACCACGGCAAGACCTCGCTGCTCGACGCGCTGCGCGGCACCGATGTGGTGCGCGGCGAAGCCGGTGGCATCACCCAGCATATCGGCGCCTATCAGGTCACCCTGAAGGACAAGTCGAAGATCACCTTCCTCGACACGCCGGGCCACGAAGCCTTCTCGGAGATGCGCGCACGCGGTGCCAACGTCACCGACATTGTGGTGCTGGTGGTGGCCGCGAACGACGGGCTGATGCCGCAGACGATCGAGGCGATCAATCACACCAAGGCGGCTGGCGTGCCGATGATCGTGGCGATCAACAAGGTCGACCTCGACAGCGCCAACCCGCAAAAGGTGCGCGAGCGCCTGCTCGAGCACGAGGTGATCGTCGAGGAGATGGGTGGCGACGTCCAGAACGTCGAAGTCTCGGCGCTGAAGAAGATCGGCCTCGACGCGCTGATCGAGAAGATCCAGCTCCAGGCCGAACTGCTTGAACTGCGCGCCAACCCCGATCGCGAGGCCGAGGGCACCGTGATCGAGGCCAAGCTCGACAAGGGCCGCGGCCCGGTCGCGACGATCCTCGTCAACCGCGGCACGCTGCGCGTGGGCGACGTGTTCGTCGTCGGCGCGGAGAGCGGCAAGGTCCGTGCGATGATCGACGACAAGGGTCGCCAGATCAAGGAAGCGGGCCCGGCGATGCCGGTCGAGGTGCTCGGCATCTCGGGCGTGCCGTCGGCCGGCGATCCGATGCAGGTGGTCGAGAGCGAAGCGCGTGCCCGCGAGGTTGCGGAATATCGCCAGGGCGTGCTGCTCCAGAAGCGCACGACGCAGGCACCGGCGAGCCTGGAGAGCATGTTCTCCGCGCTCAAGGACAAGCAGGCGATCGAATATCCGGTGGTGGTCAAGGCCGACACGCAGGGTTCGACCGAAGCGATCGTGGGTGCGCTCGGCAAGCTGGGCAATGACGACATCCGCGTGCGCATCCTGCACTCGGGCGTGGGCGGCATCACCGAGAGCGACGTTTCGCTGGCAGCGGCCAGCGGTGCGCCGATCATCGGCTTCAACGTCCGTGCCAACGCCAAGGCGCGCGAGATCGCCGAGCGGAACAAGGTGGCGTTGAAGTATTACGACGTCATCTACGACCTTACCGACGAGATCCGCGCCGGCATGGCGGGCGAGCTGGGTCCGGAAGCGTTCGAGACCGTGGTGGGCCGTGCCGAGATCAAGGAAGTCTTCTCGGCGGGCAAGCACGGCAAGGCAGCCGGTCTGCTGGTCGTCGACGGCTTCATCCGCAAGGCGCTCAAGGCACGCATCACGCGCAACGACGTCATCATCTACACCGGCGAGATCGCTTCGCTGCGTAGGTTCAAGGACGACGTCGCCGAAGTACGCGCAGGTCTCGAGTGCGGCGTGACGTTCACGCAGAACTTCGTGGACATCAAGGCCGGCGATTACCTCGAAACCTACGAAGTCGAGCTGCGCGAACGTACGCTGTAATCGGGCAGGCCGTCGATGGACACCTTTTGTTCCTCGACAGCTTTGCCTGTGATACGCTTCCTTTTCGGCTGAACCTGCGGCCGAAAAGGAGGTGGTTCATGTGCCAATAGAAGCAGTTGCAGGTCTGGTTCTGGGTTTCGCGACGTTCACCGTCGCGTTGCTCGGATTGGTGGCGAAGCTCATTGAGCTAAGCCGCAAGTAACCCAGTGCGGGCTCCCGGTGCTGGAACGCCGGGAGCCCAAAATGCTTTGAGCCCGGGCGCTGGAACACCCGGGCTCAGGAGGTGACGTTGTACCAACGGTCACAGTTGCAGTGCTCTTTAGATAGCGAAAACCGGTCAGAATCACAAGATGCGCCAGAACGACACCGATGAAACCCGCTCCGTCCGCGTGCTGCGCGTGGGCGAACAGGTGCGTCATATCCTCAGCGAGATCCTCCAGCGCGGTGACGTGCATGACGAGGTGCTGGCCAAGCACATGGTCTCGGTGACCGAGGTTCGGATGTCCCCGGACCTGCGCCATGCGACGGTGTTCGTGAAACCGCTGCTCGGCAAGGACGAGGAAGCGGTGCTCAAGGCGCTGCGTACCAACACCGCGTTCCTCCAGCGCGAAGTCGCGCACCGGGTGAAGATGAAGTACGCGGCAAAGCTCAAGTTCCTGGCGGACGAGAGCTTCGACGAGGGCAGCCATATCGATCAGCTGCTGCGCGCGCCCAACGTGGCACGCGACCTGGGCGACAGCGAGCAGGACTGATCCGGCCGCCCGCACCCGCGACGCACTGGACATCGGCGGCACTTTCGGTGTGATGCCGCCATGGCCAAGCTCTATTTCTACTATGCCTCGATGAATGCGGGGAAATCGACCACGCTGCTGCAGGCCGATTTCAACTATCGCGAGCGCGGCATGCGCACCTTGCTGTTCACCGCCGGCGTGCACGATCGCGGCGGGCATGGCGTGATCGACTCGCGGCTCGGCATCCACGCCGATGCCATTCCGTTCGAAGCCGCGACGGACCTCCGCACCATCGTCCAGGACGCGCATTTCGCGGCGCCGCTCGCCTGCGTGCTGGTCGACGAGGCCCAGTTCCTCTCCGCTGCGCAAGTGCGGCAATTGGCCGCCGTGTGCGACGAGGACGAGGTGCCCGTGCTCTGCTACGGCCTGCGCACCGATTTTCGAGGGCTGCTGTTCGAAGGCGCGGCGGCGCTACTGGCGATCGCTGACTCGCTCGTGGAGATCAAGTCGGTCTGCGAATGCGGGCGCAAGGCGACGATGAACCTGCGCGTCGATGCCGAGGGCCGCGCCGTGCGCGAGGGCGCGCAGCGCGAGATCGGCGGCAACGATCGCTATGTCGCGCTCTGCCGCCGCCATTTCGTCGAGCGACGCGGCGCGATCGGCTGACATAGCAAAAGGGCGCCGCGAGGATCCCTCGCGACGCCCCTGGAACCGAATGCGCGGCCGGGAGCCAACCACCGCGCCTCCGATCAGAAATGGAACCGGATCTCGCCGCCGATGATGCGCGGCTCGTTGATCATGCCGGTCAGGTTGTTGAAGTCGATCGCGCTTTGCGCGCGGATTTGGTTGAGGATGTTGCGGGCGAACGCCGCCACCTCATAGCCTTCCGGCGCGCGATAGCCGATGCGCAGCCCGCCCTCGACCAGTGAACGCCCGCGGAACTCCTTGGCCTCGTAGAGGAAGTAGTTGATCTCGCTGCGATACGCCCAGTCAGTATAGGCATAGACCTCGCCGCCATTGGCCAGCGGCACGCCGTAGCGGGCGGTGGCGTTGAGCACGAAGCGCGGCGCCTGGGGCAGGCGGTTGCCGTCGATCCGCGCGAAGGTGCTGGTGCCGACGGTGAAGGTCGGATCGGTCATCGTGCACAGCGAACCGCACGCCGCCACGACCAGCTTGGGATCGCGGATTTGGGTGAAGTTGTAGCTGCCGCTGGCGGTGAGATCGAGACCGCGCACAGGACGGTAGCTGAACTCCGCCTCGACGCCATAGCCGTTGACGTGATCGGCCGAGAGCAGCTGGTTGGCGTTGCTCGCGCCGCCCACCGCAGTCAGCTGCAGATCGTCGGTGCGGAACCAGTAGCCCGTCAGCGCATAGTTGAGCCCCTTGGCCGGCAGCGCGCCCTTGACGCCGGCTTCGGCCGACTTGGTGAACTGCTTGCCCGCGGTGGTCGGCACCGAGCCGAAGGTCACGCGGTCCTGGATCGCCGGGCCGAGATAGCCCGTGGCGAAGCGCGCATAGACGTTGACATCGGGGGTCAGCGCGTAGGTGGCGCTGGCATCCCAGGTCACCGCCTCGCCCTGCACCTTGGTCTGCAGCGGCAGGGTGAGGCCGCCGGTCAGCGGGCCGAAGCCGAAGATCACGTCGTTCTTGCGATCGTGCGAGTAGCGCACGCCGGCGCGCAGCGTCAGTGCGTCGGTCGCCTTGAATTCGCCCGAGGCGAACACGCCGAGATTCTCGTTGATGTTGCGGTGGCCGATATTCTGGGTCTGCGCGCCGCCGCCCAGGTCATAGCCATATTCGCTATAGTCGAGATTCTGGTCGAAATAATAGACGCCCGCCTGCCCGCGGAACGCGCCGAACTGGTCGGTCGCGAAGCGCAGTTCCTGGCTGAACTCCTTCGGGCTGGTGATGCCGCCGGTGTTCGACGGGAACAGCGCCTTGTTCAGCCCGAGCGCCGGGAAGCCATAGCTGTCGCCGCCGTCGACGTCGCCGGTGCTCTGCACCTTGGCACGCTCATAGGCAGTCACCGAGTAAAGCGTGCCGAGGCCCTCGAAGTGATAGTCGAGCTGGAGGCTGCCGCCCCACTGTTCCAGCCACTGGCTGGTGTAGCCGTCGAGCTTGACGTGCTTGGGGTCGAAACCGGGCGAGAAGTCGTTCGAGCCCTGCTGGAACAGGCCGGCGCGGAACACGCGCGGCGTGCCTTCGAGGTCGCGGCCGTGAACGTTGATCAGCGCGTTGAAGTCGCCGCTGGTGTAGCTGAGCTGCACGCGGCCGGCGCGATCGGTATAGCCTTCGAGCTTGCGGTTCGCGACGCTGAGCAGGCTGGTGCTGTCGTTCACCACCCAGTTGTCGCGGTGCTGCACCAGGCCCGAGACGCGCAGCGCGAAGCCGTTGCCGAGCGGCGCATTGAGCGCGAGATCGGCGTTGATCGTGTTGTAGGTCGCCCAGCTGACGCTGCCCTGTGCTTCATACGTGTCGGTCGGACGCTGCGATTCGAGCTTCACCACGCCGGCCGGCGTGTTGCGGCCGAACAGCGTGCCCTGCGGCCCGCGCAGCACTTCGACGCGCGCGAGATCGAACGCCGGGAACGCCTTCAGCATCGGGTTTTCGAGCGCGACGTTATCGTACACCACCGACACCGGCTGCGCGGCGTTGGGGTCGAAATCGGTGTTGCCGAGGCCGCGGATGTAGAAGCGCGGGAAGGTGCGGCCGAACGAGCTTTCGATCTGCAGGCTGGGCGTGCGCGCCGAGAGGAAGCGGATGTCGAGGCCCGAGGAATTGAGCACGTCGAGCTTCTCGCCGCTGATCGCGGTGACCGCGACGGGCACGTCCTTGGCGGCTTCGGTGCGGCGCTGCGCGGTGACGACGATCTCGCCGGTCTGCTGCGGCGCGGCGTCTTCGGGCTGCGCGCCCTGGACGGGTGCGGGTGTCTCGTTGCTGTGGGCGGCGGCGAGCGCGGAAGGCGTGGTGAGCGCGGCGCTGGCGAGCAGCAGGCCGCGGAGAAGGGCGGAAGTGGTCATGGCTGAGTCGAGTCCCCGTGAAAAGATGGCTCGTCCTCTCCAGCGAGGTGTCGCGATTGATTCTTATCAATGTCGCTGATTTTTCGCGCGCCTGTAGCGGAACCGTCATCCCGGGCAAGCGTTTCGGGCCACGCCCGAACGGATTGCTGCGGTGTGTTGCAATTATGTCGTGATTTGCGCGGGCCGCGAAGCCCACCTATGGCGCGGCGATGCATGGCTGGATCCTTCTCGACAAACCTTTGGGCCTCGGCTCCACCCAGGGCGTGAGCGCGGTCAAGCGCGCGCTGCGCGATGGCGGCTATGCCAAGGTGAAGGTGGGCCATGGCGGTACGCTCGATCCGCTGGCGAGCGGCGTACTGCCGATCGCACTGGGCGAGGCGACCAAGCTGGCGGGCCGCATGCTCGACAGCGATAAGGTGTATGACTTCACGCTCCGGTTCGGCGTGGAGACGGATACGCTCGATGCCGAGGGAAAGGGCATCGCGGAGTCCGCGGTGCGGCCGACGCTGGCGGAGCTGGAGGCAGTATTGCCGCGCTTCACCGGGCCGATCGAGCAGGTGCCGCCGGCCTATTCGGCGCTCAAGGTGGACGGCGAGCGGGCGTACGACCTGGCGCGTGCCGGCGAGACGGTGGTGCTCAAGAGCCGGGCGGTGACGATCTTTGCTCTCGAAATCCTCCCCCAGCTTGCTGGGGGAGGGGGACCATCGGCGCAGCCGATGGTGGAGGGGCTCGGCGGGCAACCGCCGCGTGCCGCGGCGGCCCCTCCACGGTCGCTGCGCGGCGGTCCCCCTCCCCGAGCGGAGCTCGGGGAGGGTCTGGAAGAAATCACCCTCCGCGCCCATGTCTCCAAGGGCACGTACATCCGCAGCCTCGCCCGCGACATCGCGCATGCCCTTGGCACCGTCGGCCACGTCACCTATCTCCGTAGGATCAAGGCGGGGCCCTTCACCCTGGATCAGGCGATTTCGCTGGACTCTTTGGCGGATGCCGCTAAGGAGCGGCGCCTTGAAGACATTTGCCTGCCGCTGAGGGCGGGGCTGGACGACATCCCGGCTCTACCCCTCACCCCCGATCAGGCAGGGCTGCTCCGCCAGGGGCGGGTCTTGGTCGGGATTGCCAAAGACGATGGCCTGTATTTCGCGTTGCTCGGGGACACCCCTGTCGCGCTGGTAGAGGCGGAAACCGGAAGCATCCGGGTCGTACGCGGCTTCAACCTGTAGCCTTAGATGTCGAAGGAAACGCCATGTCGATCACGCAGGAGCGCAAGGAAGCGCTCGTCAAGGAACACGCTCGCAACGAGGGTGACACCGGCAGCCCCGAAGTGCAGGTCGCGATCCTCTCGGAGCGCATCGCCAACCTCACCGAGCACTTCAAGACCCACGCGAAGGACAACCACTCGCGCCGCGGTCTGCTGATGCTGGTCAACAAGCGCCGCAGCCTGCTGGACTATCTGAAGAAGAAGGACCAGGCGCGCTACGCAGATCTCATCGCGAAGCTCGGTCTTCGCAAGTAACACGGAAAGGCGACCTTCGGGTCGCCTTTTTGTCATTCCGGTGCGATAACGCACCGGCGGTCCCGGGCGAATGGCGCCGGGGACGAACGGGGGATCCGGCAATACGGTCGGTCCCACGAGCCACATACGGCTCACGCATAGGCCCCCCGCGTGATTGGCACCGGGGAGTGAAGGAAACGACATGTTCGACAAGAAGACTGTATCGATCGAGTGGGGCGGCAAGACGCTGACTCTCGAAACGGGCAAGGTTGCCCGCCAGGCCGACGGCGCGGTGATCGCGACCCTCGGCGAAACCGTCGTGCTGTGCGCGGTCACCGCCGCCAAGTCGGTGAAGGAAGGCCAGGACTTCTTCCCGCTGACCGTCCACTACCAGGAAAAATTCTCGGCCGCCGGTCGCATCCCGGGTGGCTTCTTCAAGCGCGAGCGCGGCGCCACCGAGAAGGAGACGCTCGTCTCCCGCCTCATCGACCGCCCGATTCGCCCGCTGTTCCCGGAAGGCTTCTACAACGAGATCAACGCCATCGCTCAGGTGCTGAGCTATGACGGCGAGAACGAGCCCGACATCCTCTCGATGATCGCCGCCTCGGCAGCGCTCACCCTGTCGGGCGTACCCTTCATGGGCCCGATCGGCGCGGCCCGCGTCGGCTACGTCAACGGCGAATACATCCTCAACCCGACCGACGCGCAGGTTGCCGAGGGCGAGCTCGATCTCGTCGTCGCCGCCACCTATGACGCGGTGATGATGGTCGAATCCGAAGCCAAGGAGCTTTCGGAAGAGGTCATGCTCGGCGCCGTGCTGTTCGCGCACGATGCCTGCCGCGAAATCGTCAAGGCGATCGTCAAGCTCGCCGAGCAGGCCGCCAAGGACCCGTGGGAAATCGCGTCGTCTAACGACAACGCGAAGCTCAAGGACAAGATCAAGAAGCTGATCGGCAAGGACATCGCCGCCGCCTACAAGCTGACCGACAAGTCGGCCCGCTCGAACGCGCTCAACGAAGCGCGTGCCAAGGCCAAAGCGCAGTTCGTTGAGGACGGCCTCGACCCGCAGCAGGTGATGGCCGGCATCAAGCTGACCAAGAAGCTGGAAGCCGAGATCGTCCGCACCGCCATCCTCAAGGACGGCAAGCGCATCGACGGCCGCACCACCACGCAGATCCGCCCGATCGAGGCGGAGACGCACTTCCTGCCGCGTGCGCACGGCTCGGCGCTGTTCACGCGCGGCGAGACCCAGACCATCGCCACCTGCACCCTCGGCACCAAGGACGCCGAGCAGATGATCGATGGCCTGAACGGCCTTAGCTACCAGAGCTTCATGCTGCACTATAACTTCCCGCCCTATTCGGTCGGCGAAGTGGGCCGCTTCGGCGCGCCGGGCCGTCGCGAAGTCGGCCATGGCAAGCTGGCGTGGCGCGCGCTGCACCCGGTGCTGCCGTCGAAGGAAGACTTCCCCTACACGATCCGCCTGACCAGCGACATCACCGAGTCGAACGGCTCGTCGTCGATGGCATCGGTGTGCGGCGGCAGCCTCGCGATGATGGACGCCGGCGTGCCGATCAAGCGCCCGGTCTCGGGCATCGCCATGGGCCTGATCCTCGAGGGCAAGGAGTATGCGATCCTGTCCGACATCCTGGGTGACGAAGATCACCTGGGCGACATGGACTTCAAGGTCGCCGGCACGTCCGAGGGCATCACCACGATGCAGATGGACATCAAGATCGCCGGCATCACCAAGGAGATCTTCGAGGCGGCGCTCAACCAGGCGAAGGCCGGCCGCGCGCACATCCTGGGCGAGATGAACAAGGCGCTGGGCGAAGTCCGTGCCGAGCTCTCGGCGCACGCCCCGCGCATCGAGACCTTCACGATCGACAAGTCGAAGATCCGCGAAGTGATCGGCACCGGCGGCAAGGTGATCCGCGAGATCGTCGCCACCACCGGCGCCAAGGTCGACATCGACGACGAGGGCGTTATCAAGGTCAGCTCGTCGGATCCCGCGCAGATCGAAGCCGCGATCAAGTGGATCAAGGGCCTCGTCGAGGAAGCTGAAGTCGGCAAGATCTACACCGGCAAGGTCGTCAACCTCGTCGATTTCGGCGCGTTCGTGAACTTCATGGGCGGCAAGGACGGTCTCGTCCACGTCTCGGAGATCAAGAACGAGCGCGTCGAGAAGGTCTCGGACGTCCTGAGCGAAGGCCAGGAAGTCAAGGTCAAGGTCCTCGAGATCGACCCGCGCGGCAAGGTGCGCCTGTCGATGCGCGTCGTCGACCAGGAAACCGGTGCCGAGCTGGAAGACTCGCGTCCGGCCCGCGAACCGCGCGAGCCGCGCGGCGACCGTGGCGACCGTGGCGACCGTGGTGACCGCGGTGACCGCGGCGGCGACCGCCGTCGCGAGGGCGGCCGTGGCGGCGAGCGCGGTGGCGAGCGTGGCCCCCGCCGCGACCGTGGCGACAAGCCGCGCGGCGAGCGCAGCGAAGGCGGCAAGGACGACGGCGGCGATATCGGCCTGCCCGCGTTCCTGACCGGCGATCGCGACTGATCACCGGCGTTTCGCACAAGAAATGAAGGGGGGTCCGGCACTGCCGGGCCCCTTTTTCATTAACCCATTCCCGCATTCCACTTTGCGAAAAATCGCGCTATGCAGTCGCCGGGGGATCGAACGGAGCAGACGACGCTAAAGGGTGAGGGCCGACCGATGATGGCAACGACGACGATCGCAGAATTGCGGCACGATCACGAGATGATCGACATTCTCGCACGGCGCCTGTCGGGCCTCCTCGAAAGCGAAGCCGCTCCCGTCGAGCTTTCCACCGCGCTCGACCATCTGCTCAATTGCGTCGCCGAGCATCTCGCCCGCGAAGATACCACCATCTACACGCTGACGCTCTCGGCCCAGCCGGGCATCTCGCGCACGAAGGTCGACCAGGTCCGCGAGGATTTCGAGCGGCTCAAGGCCAACTGGCAGGACTATCTGCTGTTCTGGACCCCCGAGCAGATCGCCGCCGACCGCCAGGGCTTCGCTGACGCCAGCCGCGCGATGCTGCCGCGCCTGCGCGACCGGGTGAAGCTGGAGGAAAGCCTGCTGGTCGCCGCCGCGCTGCAGGGCGAGCCGAGTTTTCAGACCAGGCACTAGGATAGGCGGCTTGCGCTAGGTCCGCTGTCGCCCACTTGCGGACATTCAGCAGATCTACGATCCTGTGGTGATGAAACTAAATCCTCAGCCTAGATCGTGAGCAGCGTCGCAGCCGCCAGTCGTCTTTCGGTGCGATCGGCTCTCAAGCCCGTCGCCGGTGCACTGGCATTTGATGGTCGCTCGACGCGAAGTGAAGTCTGGTCATTTTGGCTGCTTACGGCCGCACTTAGCTTGGTCAGGGTGGATGTGACTTCAATACCGCTGTTAACCGTCGTCTACACCCTGTTGTGCGGCTTCTGGAGCTGGCTCTGGATTCCTTTGACGGTTCGACGACTCCATGATCAAGATCTGTCAGGCAAGCTTGCGTGGTTCCTCCTGATCATTCCAGCAGGATTCGCCCTAATTTGGATCACCGCTCCCCATGGAGCTGATTACACCTTAGCCTTCGATAATGGGATCGTGAGTTTGAGGAGGACAGCTGCATGGAGCCCTCTGGCGGCCGTCATCGTCGCGATTATCGCTGCGGGCGCCGTCCTCCAAATGATCATTTTGATGAGACCTGGGACGGTTGGGGCCAATCGGTTCGGCCCTGACCCTCGATTAGTTCCGGCCCGGCCAGATTATACGGGCATGTCCCTTTACGAGCGCCTTCATCACAGTGATAAGCGAGAGGCATTTGACCGGGCTATTGCACGAGGCGATCGTAGTGCTCTGACCGCGTTGCTCCGCGAGCTTGATATGGAGAACGTCGACTGGGTCGTGGATGCGGCAATGAAGCGCTAAGGAGCCTACGTCCGCTTCCCACCAAACTCCGCCATCCGCGAATCTGTTTGAACAGGGTCGGCCTCCCGTGGGGGGGCTCCGCTACTCCGCCGCCAGCAAACTCGTCGCGCCGCCCAGATCCACCGACACCAGCCGGCTGACCCCGCGCTCGACCATCGTCACCCCGAACAGCCGGTGCATCCGCGCCATGGTCGCGGCATTGTGGGTGACGATCAGGTAGCGGGTCGCGGTTTCGCGGGTCATCGCTTCCAGCAGGTCGCAGAAGCGATCGACGTTGGCGTCGTCGAGCGGCGCGTCGACTTCGTCGAGCACGCAGATCGGCGAGGGCTTGGTGAGGAACAGCGCGAAGATCAGCGCAACCGCGGTCAGCGCCTGCTCGCCGCCCGAGAGCAACGTGAGCGACTGCAGCTTCTTGCCCGGCGGCTGGGCCAGGATCTCCAGCCCCGCCTCCAGCGGATCGTCCGAATCGATCAGCGCGAGATGCGCCTGGCCGCCGTTGAACAGCGTGGTGAACAGCCGCCGGAAATGCTGGTCGACCGCCTCGAACGCAGCGAGCAGCCGCTGCCGCCCCTCGCGGTTGAGCGTGCCGATCGAGCCGCGCAGCCGGTTGACCGCCTGGAGCAGCTCGTCGCGCTCCTTGGCATTGGTGCCGAACGCGGCTTCTATCTCGGCCAGCTCGGTCTCGGCGACGAGGTTGACGGGTCCTAGCCGCTCGCGATCGGTGGTGAGCTTTTCCAGCGCGGCGGATTCGTCTTGCGGGCTTCGCACGCTGTCGGCGTCGAAGTTGAGCCGCGCAGGGAGCAAGGGCGGCGGGCATTCGAACCGTTCGCCCGAGAGGCGCCCCATCTCCACCCGGCGCACGTCCTGGTTCTCGGCGCGTGCGGCGGCGCCGGCACGGCGCTCGCGGGCTTCGGAGAGCGACTCGCTTGCCGCGCGCAGTGCCGCCTCGCTGGCGCGCAGCCGGGCGTCGGCCTCGCGCTCGGCGACCTGGGCAGCAGCGGATTCCTGCTGCATCCAGGTGTCGGCGGCCTCGGCATCGGCGAGCTGGGCGGCGATCTGGGCGGGACGGGCGGCGATCGCCTCGCGCTCCTGCGCCAGCGTGGCGGCGCGCTCGTCCATCTCGGCGGAGCGGCGGGTGGCATCGGCGGCGCGGGCCGACCAGCTCCTGGCCTCGGCCCCGGCGGCGGCGAGCCGCTCGCGGGCCTGGGCGAGGTCGCGGTCGAGGCTGGCGCGTTCGGCACGGGCGCTGGCCACGGCGGCGCGGGCATGGTCAGCTTCGCGGGACAGTGCCGCGACCTTGGCGCGGGTTTCTGCCCCGTCGGGCAGCGCGGCCTTGGCCGCCTCGGCGCGGGCGAACTCGGCGGCGGCTTCCTCCGCCTCGGCGGCGATGCGGGCGCGGCGGGTATCGAGATCGGCGCGCTGCGCCTCCAGCCGTTCAAGCTGGTTGGCGACGCGATCCTCGGCACGGGTCGCCTCGCGCGCGGCGAGATCGGCCTGATCGAGCCGCTTGCGGTTCTCGGCGGCGCTGCGGCGCGCTTCGGCGATGCTCGCCTCGATCCGGCTGAGTTCCGCCGCGGCGGCTTCCAGCGCCGCCTGCGCCGCGGGGCGGGCCCGTTCCAGCGCGGCGAGCCGGTTGACCCGCTCCAGTCGCTCCGCCGCCGCCGCGCCGCCCGAGCGCGCGCGATAGCCGTCCCAGCGGCGCAGCACGCCCTGCAGCGTCACCAGCCGCTGGCCGACCGCGAGCGGCGCACCGTCATCCGCCTCGCACACCAGTACCTGCGCCATCCGCCGGGCGAGCGCAGACGGGGCGGTGACGTGCTCGGCCAGCGGGGTTGTGCCCGGCGGCGGCGAAGGGTCGGCGGGCGATGCATCGGCACCGCTCCAATGGCGTTCGGCGCCCGCATCTAGCCCGGCTTCGAGATCGTCCCCCAGCGCGGCGGCGAGCGCGCGCTCATAGCCCGCGGCGACGGTTACCCGGTCGAGCAGCCGGTCCTTGCCCGAGGGCCTGGTCGCCTTGGCGAGCGCCGTTGCCTCGCTGTCGATCTGGGCGAGTTCGGCATGTGCCGCCGCACGCGCGGCCTGGGCGGCGTTGCGGGCCTCGATCGCGGCGCGCTCCTCGGCATCGGCGCGGGTGAGCGCGTCGCGGGCGGCTTCGGCCTGGCGCTGCGCCTCTGCACGCGCTTCGCTCGCGCGTTGGCGCTCGGCATGGAGCGGTGCGGCGTCGCCGAGCGCGCGAGCCTCGGCCTCGATCCGCGCCTGATCGCGCTGGCTGCGTTCCACCCGCCCGCGCGCGGCGGACAGCGCGGCATCGGCGACGCGCACCTCGGCGGCTTCGCTGGCCTGCTGCGCCAGCGCCTGCGACAGCGCGACTTCGGCATCGCGCGCGGCGCGTTCGGTATCGGCCAGTGCTGTGTCGAGCAGGGGCACCCGCGCGGCGGTCTCGGCGATCCGTGCCTCCAGCGTCGCCTGTTCGTCGGTCAGCCGCGCGATTGCCTCTGCGGCGTCGCGCGCGAGGGAGGCTTCGCGCGCACGGTCGGCCTCCAGCCGCCGGCTCGCCTCGGCCAGCTCGGCGATCCGCCGCTCGACGCCGTGGCGGGCGCTGCGCAGTGTCTGCAGCCGGTGCTGGGCGTCGCTGGCGGCATCGCGCAACCGCAGCGACTCGGCGCGGAGCGTGCCGACCGCCTCGGCCGCCGCCATCTGCGCGGCCTCGGCCTCGGCCTGCGCGGCGGTGCGCTCGGCGACCAGCGACTCGGCCTCGGCGGCCTCCTTGCGCGCGATATCGGCGGCCAGCGCCGCGTCGCGCCAGCGGGCGAAGATCATCCGTGCCTCGGCGACGCGGATGCGGTCGGACAGCTCGCGATAGCGCTCGGCCTGCCGCGCCTGGCGCTTGAGCGCGGCGGCGCGCTGCTCCTGCTCGCCGATCAGTTCGTCGAGCCGGGTGAGGTTGGTCTCGGTCGCGCGCAGTTTCTGTTCGGCGTCGCGGCGGCGGACATGGAGACCGGCGATCCCGGCGGCTTCCTCCAGCATCGCGCGGCGTTCGCCCGGCTTGGCGGCGATGATCGCGCCGATCCGCCCCTGGCTGACCAGCGCGGGCGAATGCGCCCCGGTCGCGGCGTCTGCGAAGGCGAGCGCCACGTCCTTGGCGCGCACGTCGCGGCCGTTGATGCGATAGGCGGAGCCGGCGCCGCGCTCGATGCGGCGGATGATCTCCAGCTCGTCCTGCTGGTCGTCGAGGTCCGCGACCACCGCCACTTCGGCGAAGTCGCGCTGGGGACGAGTCGCGGTGCCGGCGAAGATCACGTCTTCCATGCCGGCGCCGCGCATCGACTTGGCGCTGGTTTCGCCCATCACCCAGCGCAGCGCTTCGAGCAGGTTGGACTTGCCGCAGCCATTGGGGCCGACGATTCCCGTCAGCCCCGGTTCGATCCGCAGATCGGCCGGGTCGACGAAGCTCTTGAAGCCCGTCAGCCGCAGCCGCTTTATCTGCATGGGGTGTCGTCGATCAGCGTGCGCCGGCCTTCTGGAGCAGCGGCTCCAGATCGGCCCAGGTGTTCACGTCGGTCTTCTGGCCGTTGATGAAGAAGGTCGGGGTCGAGTTCACGCCGTAGACGTTGGCGCCATCGGCATTGACCTTGGCGATCGTCTCGATCTGCTTCTGGTCGGCGAGGCACGCCTTGGCCTGGGCCTCGGGCAGGCCGCGCTGCTTCATATAGTCGACCATGCCAAGCGCCTGGGCGAAGCCGGCCGCGGCCTGGGGCGGCGGCATCTGCTGGATCTGGTCGAGCACCTGCGGGTTGGTCTGCTGGAGCGCCATGATCTTCTGGTTGAACGCGTCCGTGCCGGCATAGATCTGGTCCAGCATCGGGAAGAAGGCGTCGGTGGGCACGCACTGGTTGAGCAGCGCGAGTGCGAGGTCGGGGGCGCCGTGGATCAGGAAGTCGCGATATTCGTAGCTGACCTTGCCGGTCGCGATGTACTTCTCGCGCAGCGGGCCGACGCCGGTGGTGCCGAACTGGGCGCAGAACGGGCACATGCGCGAGCCATATTCTACCAGCTTGATCGGCGCGTTGGGGTTGCCCTGGCGGAAGCCGTTGTCCTTGGTCTTCTCGACTACATCGGCCCATTGCTTGCCGGCGGGGGCGGGGACGCCCGCGACGGGCGCCGAGGCCTGGACCGGCGCGCTGCCGTTGCCGCCGGCGGCCTTGTCACCGCCGTTGCAGGCGGCGAGCGCCAGGA
Source organism: Sphingomonas sp. ABOLE (assembly GCF_003950455.1). NCBI lineage: Bacteria > Pseudomonadati > Pseudomonadota > Alphaproteobacteria > Sphingomonadales > Sphingomonadaceae > Sphingomonas > Sphingomonas sp. ABOLE. The sequence continues at coordinate 81,652 of NZ_QQWY01000010.1, read as the reverse complement.
GGGGAAGAAGCGCGAGGGCGAAACGCATGGAAGTCTCCGGGTTACGAAAGGGTCAGGCGCCGGCGGCGCGCAGTTCGGGCTCGAGATAGGGCCAGCTATAGGCCCGCACCTTGCGGCCGTTGACGAAGAAGCTGGGCGTGCCATCCACCTTGTAGAGATTGGCGCCGTCCGCCTGGGTCTTGGCGATGCGGGCGATCGCCTTGGGATCGGCGAGGCACTGGCGGGCCTTGGCCTCGGCCAGGCCCTGCGTCTTGAGGAAGGCGATCATGCCCATATTCTCGGCGAAGCGTGTCGCCATCTGCGCCGGCGGCAGCTTCTGCCACGCCTCCAGCGTGGCGGGCGTCTTCTCCAGCGCGATCAGCTTTTCCTCGAACTGGGGCTGGTTGGCGTAGATCGCGTCGAGCACGGGGAAGAAGCGCTGGGTGCCGACGCACTGGTTGAGCAGCGCCAGCGCCAGATCGGGCGCGCCGTGCACGAGGAAGTCGCGATACTCGTAGCTGACCTTGCCGGTGGCGATATACTGGTCGCGCAGCGGCTTCATGCCCTCTTCGGCGAAGCGACCGCAGGTCGGGCAGGTGCGCGAGCCATATTCGACCAGCTTCACGGCCGCGTTAGGGTTGCCCTGGCGATAGCCGCCCTCGGGCGTCTCCACCACGGTGGTGAGCCAGTTGGCCTGCGGGGCGGGGGCGGCGCCGAGCGCGAAGAGCGGCACCAGCGCGAGCATCAGGGTAAGGAGTCGCTGCATCATCTCAATCGATCCGGCCGAATACCGGGGTTTCGTCCTGCGCCGCGACGCCTGCCGCGAGCGATTCGAGCACCGCGCGCAGCTCCGGATCGGCGATGCCGCGCAGGCTGTCGCCCATCGCTTCCGGGATCGGCTTGAGGCTGGGCGGCGGCGCGGGCTTGGCCTTGGGCGCGCGCAGGTCGCCGTGGCGGATCGCCAGCTTGGCGACGGCGGGATAGCCGAAGAAGCGGTTCACCCGCTCGATGATCTCGGGTGAGATATGCTGCATCATCGGCGCGAACGCACCCGAGACGGTGAGCGCCAGCACGCCTTCCTCGCGCTTGCCGCGCGGGAAGCGAATCGATTCGGGTGCGGAGACGCGGGCATAGCGCTCGCCTACGATCTCGCCCCAGCGGCTGACCACGGCGGACTGGACGAAGCCGAACTTGCGGAAAGCCGCGCCGCCCACGTCCGGCAGCAGCTCGGACACCGCACGGACGCGGTTCGAGCGCTGCGGCTCGGGGCGCGGCTGGCGGGTGGTGGCACGGGGGGGCTTCGTCATACTGGGTCCCCCATGCCATAGGCGGGGCGTGCCCGACAACGCTCCTGAATCGATCGCCCCCGCGCTTCTCGCTTGGTACGACGCCAATGCCCGCCGCCTGCCCTGGCGCGCGCCGCCCGGTACCGATGCGACGGAGCCGTACCGGGTGTGGCTTTCCGAGGTGATGCTGCAGCAGACGCAGGTCGCGACGGTCATCCCGTACTTCGAGAAATTCACGTCGCGCTGGCCGAGCTTCGCAGCGATGGCGGCGGCCGAGGATGCCGATGTGATGGCCGCCTGGGCGGGGCTCGGCTATTATGCCCGGGCCCGCAACATGCTCGCCTGCGCCCGCGAAGTCGCGCGATTGGGCGAGTTGCCGGACACCGAGGCGGGGCTGCGCGCGCTTCCCGGTATCGGCGACTATACCGCCGCCGCGATCGCCGCGATCGCCTTTGGCCGGCGGGCGGTGGTGGTCGACGCCAATGTCGAGCGCGTGGTGACGCGGCTGTTCGCGCTCGCCGATCCCCTGCCGGGATCGCGCCCGGCGATCCGGCGGCTGACCGACACGATCACGCCCGATGCCCGCGCCGGGGACTTCGCCCAGGCGATGATGGACCTCGGCAGCGGCATCTGCACGGCGCGTGCGCCGAAATGCCTGCTCTGCCCGATCGCCTTCGGCTGCACCGCGCGGACACAGGGCGATCCCGAGACCTATCCGGTCAAGGCAAAGAAGGCGCCCAAGCCGCAGCGCCACGGCACGATGTTCTGGCTGGAGCGCGACAATGCCGTGCTGCTGGTCCGCCGCCCGGACAAGGGGCTGCTCGGCGGCATGCGGGCGCTGCCCACCGGGCCCTGGGGCGAGTCGCCGCCGGGCGCCGTCGACGCACCCGCCGCCGCCCACTGGCGGATGTTGAACGAAACCGTCCGCCACGGCTTCACCCATTTCGATCTCGAGGTGGCGCTTGCGACTGCAACAATCCCTCGCCATGCAAGCGCACCCCCCGGCGAGTGGTGGCCGATCGCCGACATCGAGTCGGCCGGTCTGCCCACCGTCTTCGCCAAGGCGGCAAGAGCGATACGGAGACTGCGATGACGGCCAAGCGAGTGTTCGGACTTTTCGGGGCGGCACTGCTGCTCCAGGCGCCTGTGGTGCAGGCCCAGACGGCCCCCAGCCAGGTCCAGAGCTTCGCGCGCCAGACCGTCGCCTCGGGCAAGGTGCCCGGCATCGTCGTCGCCTATGCCAAGGGCCAGGCGCCGACGACGATCGTCGTCGATGGCCGCATGTCCGACGAGCCGACGTCGCCCAAGGTCAATGGCGACACGCTGTGGCGGGTCTATTCGATGACCAAGCCGATCACCGGCATCGCGGCGATGATCCTGATCGAGGAAGGCAAGCTCAAGCTCGACCAGCCGATCAGCGACTTCATCCCGGCGTTCAAGGACATGAAGGTGCTGGTCGATCCGAACAAGGACCTGACCAGCCGCCCCGCGACCAGGCCGATCACGGTGCGCAACCTGCTGACGCACACGGCGGGGCTCGGCTACAACATCATCACCAAGGGGCCGCTGCTCAACGAATATAACCGCCTCGGCATCAACCCGGCGCAAGTGAGCGATTCGTTCGAGGCGACAGCGCGGCCGGCGCGCCCCGCGACGCTGGAGGAGTTCGCCAACCGCACCGCGACGCTGCCGCTGATCGCCGAGCCGGGCGCCAAGTTCAGCTATTCGATCGGTCTCGACGTGCTCGGCCGCGTGATCGAGGTGGCGAGCGGCATGCCGTTCGACAGCTTCGTCAACACCCGCATCCTTGCCCCTCTCAAGATGACCTCCAGCTACTGGACGGTGCCGGCCGGCGAGGCGGGGCGGCTTGCGACCGAATATGCGATCGCGGGGGGCAATCGCCTGCCGATCGATCCGGGCGCGACCTCGGTCTATCTCAAGAAGCCGAGCTTCCCCTATGGCGGCGCGGGCCTCGCGATGTCGGCGCGCGACTATGATCGCTTCCTCCACATGCTGCAGAATGGCGGCACGCTGGACGGCGTGCGCATCCTCAAGCCCGAGACGGCGGCGCTCGCCATGTCCGACCTGCTGCCGGCGGGCGTCGACAAGACGATGCTCGCGGTGATGGCGCGCGACACCGGCGTGCCGATGGGCTTCGGCGCGGGCGGATCGGTGTTCCTCGCCGACCAGCCGGGCGGCGCGGGGAAGGGCACGTTCGGCTGGTCGGGCGCTGCCGGCACCTTCGCCTGGGTGGACCCCAAGAACCAGGTCCGCGCGACGATGATGGTCAACATCCTGCTCGCCGAACTCGGCCTCAAGGTGCCGGTGCGCACCGCCGTCTACGCCGATCTGAACAAGTGATCGCGCCCGGTTTCACCGGCGGCACGCTGGACCGCGACGACCGCGTCCGCCACGAGCCCGAACTGCTGGCGGCGGCGCTCGCCGATCCGCGGGCGCGGCTGCTGGTGATGGACGGGCTGGTGCCGACGCTGGATGGCGACGGGCGGCTGGTCTGGACCGGGCTCGACGCCGCGACCCAGCCCTTGCTGTTCCTCGGCTTCCTCGACGGCGAGCCGCGCTTCGTCGAGACGCTGGCGCCCGGCACGCCGCTGCCGCCGGGCCGCCCGCCCGAGCTGTCGGCGATCCTCGACGCCTTCCGGCCCGAGGATGCCGCCAACTATGCCGCGGCGCGCAGCCTGATCGACTGGCATGCCCGGCACGGCTTCTGCGCGCGCTGCGGCACGCCGAGCGACATCTTCCGCGCGGGCTGGGGCCGGCTCTGCCCGAACTGCGGGGCCGAGCATTATCCGCGCGTCGATCCCGTGGTGATCATGCTCGCCGAGCATGGCGACCGGGTGCTGCTCGGCCGCCAGCCGAGCTGGCCGCCGGGGCGCTATTCGGCGCTCGCCGGCTTCTTGGAGGTGGGCGAGAGCATCGAGGATGCGGTGCGCCGCGAGACGCTGGAGGAATCGGGCGTACATGTCGGCGCGGTCCGCTATGTCGCCAGCCAGCCCTGGCCGTTCCCGTCGCAGCTGATGATCGCGTGCATCGGCGAGGCGCTCGACGAGGAGATCGCGATCGACGCGCACGAGCTGGAACATGCCGCCTGGTTCGATCGCGCGCAGGTGCAGCAGGCGTTGGCGCGCGATCCGAACGCGCCATTCCTGGCGCCGCCGGGCTATGCGATCGCGTATACGCTGCTCAAGGCCTGGGCGGAGGGGGTGTAGCCTTCTATCCCCCCTCCCGCCTTCGGGAGGGGAGCAAGAATGCGGGAAGATTTTACGGCCGCGGCCGTGCCTGCGGGTAGGTCCCCAGCAGCCGCACCCATTTGGAATGGAAGCCCAGTTCCTCCAGCGCGCGGATCACGCCCGCGTCCTCGGGGCTGCCGACGATGTCGGCATAGAATTCGGTCGCCGAGAAGCTCGCCTCGCGCTGGTAGCTCTCCAGCTTGGTCATGTTGACGCCGTTGGTCGCAAACCCGCCCAGCGCCTTGTAGAGCGCGGCGGGGATGTTCTTCACCTCGAAGATCAGCGAGGTCATGAACGGCCCTTCGCCGGTGACCCCCGGCGCGTCGCGCGACAGCACCACGAAGCGCGTCATGTTGTGCGCGGCGTCCGCGATGTCGCTGGCCAGCACGTTGAGCCCGTACAGCTCGGCCGCATGCGCCGGGGCGAGTGCGGCCACCTTGGGATCGGCCAGCTCGGCCACCATCGCTGCGGCACCCGCAGTGTCGGGGTAGGCGACCTGGGCGATGCCGTGCGCCTTCAGCCAGTGGCGGCACTGGCCGAGCGCCTGGGGATGGCTCATCGCCTCGCGCACGCCGTCGATGGGGCCGGTGCCCATCAGCGTGTGGCGGATCGCGAGGAAATGCTCGCCGATGATCGACAGGCCGGATTCGGGCAGCAGGAAATGGATGTCCGCCACGCGGCCGTGGAGCGAATTCTCGATCGGGATCATCGCGCGGTCGGCGCGGCCTTCCTTTACGGCGTCGATCGCGTCGTCGAACGAGAAGCAGGGCAGCGGCAGCGCGTCGGGGAAGGCTTCGCGCACCGCGACATGCGAATTGGCGCCGGGTGCGCCCTGGAACGCCACCGCCCGCGCCGGTGCCGCATCGGCCTCGGCGAGCATGCGGGCGACGATCGGGCGGGCGGGGGCGGCGAAATTCTCCATGGGCGGCGGCGCTAGCCTCCGTAGAACTCCGCCGCAAGTGTGCTTGCCTTCGGAGCCGGGCGCGCTCTAAAGATGAACCAAAGCACAGGTGGGAGCGGATGAATGCAAGATCGCTTCAATACGATCGCAGGTTGGGCGCTGGCGGGTGGTATCGCCGCCCTGGGACTTTCGATCGCGAGCGCGAAGTATTTCCACTCCGAAAAGCCTGAACGCCCCGGCTATGTCGTCGAGGCGGTTGAAGATGCGGCCGGCGGTGCCGCGGCGGCCGAGCCGCTGCCGGTGCGCCTGGCCAAGGGCGACGTCGCCAAGGGCGAGAGCGGCTTCAAGCAGTGCGCCTCGTGCCACACCATCACCCAGGGCGGCGCCAACGGCATCGGCCCCAACCTCTACGCCACGCTGGGCGAGGGCATCGCGCAGGGCAAGGGCGGCTTCGCCTTTTCCGACGCGCTGAAGGGCGTCGGCGGCAGCTGGGACCTCGACAAGATGGACGCCTGGCTGGCCAATCCGCGCAAGTTCGCGCCCGGCACCAAGATGACCTTCGCCGGCATCTCGGACCCGCAGCTGCGCGCCGACGTGATCCTGTACCTCAACAAGCAGGGCTCGAACCTGCCGCTGCCGGCGGCGCCCGCCGCGGGGTCCGAGCCCGACAATGCCGGGGTGCAGAGCAATAGCGCCGTCGAAGGCGCCGACGTGTCGGTGAACGTGCAGCAGGCGACGCCGGGCGAGGGCACGCCGGCGAAGGACCCGCAGGCGGCGGTGCAGGCCGAGAAGAAGAAGTAAGCTTCGTTTCCTACTCTCCCGCCGCTCCAAATCCCCCTTCCCGCAAGCGGGAGGGGGGCTCAGGCTTGCAGATCATAGGCCTTCAGCAAGTCATACAGCGTCGGCCGGCTGATCCCGAGAAGTCGCGCGGCCGCTGACACATTGCCATCGCTCCGCGCCAGTGCATGGCGGATCGCCTGCCGGTCGGCCGCCTCGCGCACCGCGCGCAGGTTGATCGCCGCGGCGTCGCCCGGCGCCAGATCGAGGTCTTCGGCGTGCACCGTCTTGCCCTCGGCCATGATCACCGCGCGCTTGATCCGGTTCTCCAGCTCGCGGACATTGCCGGGCCAGCCCCAGGCGTCGATCGCGGCGAGCGCATCGGGGGCGAAGCTCTTCGGCCCGGTTTTCATCTGCTCGGCATAACGGGTGAGGAAGTGCCGCGCGAGCAGCCCCGCATCGCCCGGCCGCTCGGCGAGCGAGGGGATGCGCACCACGATCTCGGCCAGGCGGTAATAGAGATCCTCGCGGAAGCGGCCCTCCGACACCATCGCGTCGAGGTCGCGGTGGGTGGCGCAGACGATACGCGTGTCCACGGCAATCGGTTTCCGCCCGCCGATCCGCTCGATCACCCGCTCCTGCAGGAAGCGCAGCAGCTTGACCTGGAGCGGCAGCGGGATGTCGCCGACTTCGTCGAGGAACAAGGTGCCGCCCTGAGCGAGCTCGATCTTGCCCTCGGTGGTCTTCACCGCGCCGGTGAACGCGCCCTTCTCATGGCCGAACAGCTCCGATTCGAGCAGCGTCTCGGGAATCGCCGCGCAGTTGATCGCGACGAAGGTACCGGTGTGGCGCGGGCTCGCCTCGTGCAGCCCCCGCGCCAGCAGTTCCTTGCCGGTGCCGCTCGCCCCCAGCAGCATCACCGAGACATCAGCACCCGCCACCCGCTCGATCGTGCGGGTGACCTTGAGCATCTCCGGCGCCCCGGTGAGCATGCCGCCCAGTACCGCCTTGGTTTCGGCCTTTTCGGCGAGGCGGCGATTCTCGGCCTCCAGCGCATGGACGTGGAAGGCGCGGGCGACGATCAGCCCCAGCGCGTCGATGTCGATCGGCTTCTGGTAGAAGTCCCAGGCGCCGAGTTCGATCGCGCGGCGCATCGACTCGCGCTCGAAATGCCCCGAGGCGACGATCACCTTGGTGGCGGGCGCGAGCTTGAGGATCGCCTCCAGCGTCGCGAAGCCTTCGCTGGTGCCGTCGGGATCGGGCGGCAGGCCCAGGTCGAGCGTCACCACCGGCGGCTCCTCGGCGCGGAGTATCGTGATCGCCTCGTCGCGGGTGGTGGCGGCGAGGATCGTATAGCCCTCATAGGCCCAGCGCAGCTGGCGCTGGAGCCCGGCATCGTCCTCGACGATCAACAGCTTGGGCAGCGCCTCGCTCATGCCGCCGCCTCCACCGCGGGCGCCGCGCGCAGCACGACGCGGAAGCGCGTGCCCTGGCCCTCGCGCGAGCTGACCTCGATCCGCCCGCCCATGCCCTGCACCAGCTGCTGCGCCTCGAAGGTGCCGAGCCCGAAGCCGCCCGGCTTGGAGGAGGTGAACGGCTTGAACAGGCGGTTGCGGACGAAGCCGGGCGACATGCCGCAGCCGCGATCGATCACGTCGATGATGGCGTTTTCCTCGTCGGTGGCGAGCGCGAGCGTCACCGGCGCGTCGGCCGGGCTCGCCTCGATGGCGTTCTGGATCAGATGGACGAGCAGCTGCTCGAGCGCGGCGGGCTCGGCGAGCGCGATGGCCGGCTCGGCGCCCGACACCAGCCGCACCTGCCTGGGCTGGCGCGCGACGAGTCGTTCGAGCAGCGGCAGCAGCGGGGTGGGACGCGGCGGCTCGCTGCGCCCGCGATGGTGCTGGCCCAGCCGGGCGAGCAGCGCGTTAAGCCGGTCGGACGAATCGCGCAGCGTCGCGATCATGTCGGCGCGGAAGGCGGGGTTGTCGGCATGGCGCTCGGCGTTGCGCGCGGTGAGCGCCAGCTGGCTGACCAGGTTCTTGATGTCGTGGAGCAGGAAAGCGAAGCGGCGGTTGAACTCGTCGAAGCGCTGCGCCTCGGCCAGCGCTTCCTGCGCCCGCGCCTCGGCGAGATAGCTCGCCACCTGCCGCCCGGCGGCCTTGAGCAGGTCGAAATCCTCCCAATCGAGCCGCCGTGCCAGCGCCGGGCGGCCGAGCAGGATCGCGCCGACCAGCGCGCCGCGGTGGAGCAGCGGCACCACCACCCAGGCAGCGTCGACCTCGCGCATCCAGTCGGGGGTCGCATCGGCATCGGCGGCATCGGCCTGGGCGAGGCGCACCGCATCCACCTCGATGATCCGGCCGGTCGTCTCCAGATGCGTCGCGAGCGGCTGGTCCGCGGACAGCGGCAGCGTCGCCCGGTCCCAGTGCCAGCCGGCACCCGCCACCAGCCCGCCCTCCTCGGCGACGAGCAGCAGGCCGGAGGGCGAGGCGGTGAGGTCGGCGAGGGCGCGGACGATGCGCTGGTCGAGCGGCGCGGCGCCCGGCGCGCCCAGCGTCTCGGTGAAGCGCAGCCATTCGGCGCGATAGTCATAGCGGTGGCGGAACAAATGCTTGGCCAGCTTCACCTTCACCCAGCCGCGCAGTCTGGAATTGGAGACCAGCGCCAGGATCGCGGCGGTGGCGCCGAACACGAAGGCGGTCTGGAGCAGCCGGGCATGCGCCCCGCCCAGCGTCGCCAAGGCACTCGTCGCCAGCGCGAGCAGCACGAAATAGGCGCCGACCGCGACCAGCGTCAGCGACTGATAGGCCACGGTGCGCGACATCCGCACCCGCCAGTCGCCGCGCCGCTGCAGCCCGAGCCCCATCGCGGCGGCGACGCAGACCAAAGCCGCACCCCGCGCGACGAGCAGCAGGCCGTTCATCGGCACGCCGAGATAGGCGAGCGTCAGCACCGCGAAGTCGATCAGCCAGAAGCCGCCGAGCGCCGCCACCGTCCAGCGCAAGCCCCCGCCCGCGGTGTGGGCGAGCGCCGAATGGAGCGCCTGCACCATCACCAGCACGCCCACCGCGACCAGCAGGTGCAGCAGCAGCGCCACCGATGCGGCATCGGCGGTGATCGGCGACGGGCTGGTCACAACCATGTCGAGCGCCATGGCGGCCACGGTGACCAGCGCGACCACGCCATAGACGGTGCCGAGCGCCAGCGGCGGGCGCGGCTCGCCCGCGCGGCGGTGGAGCAACAGCAGGAAGGCGAGCCAGGCGAGCGTGCGCAGCGTCTCGACGAAGCGGGTGGCGATCTCCTCCGCGCCGATCCCGGCGGTGGCGAGCGCGGCGAGCGCGGTCAGTCCGAGCGCCGCCGCCAATGCCTGACGCGGCAGCGGGTCGCCGCCAGTGCGCGATGCCGCGAAGGGCAGCAGCGCGAACAGCAGCGCCGCCAGAGCGTGCAGCCACAGGCTCAGCGCGGCGGTGAGCATCAGCGCGCCCCGCTGGGGAATAGGATGACGCGGGCGGTCTGCAGCAGGATCAGCAGGTCGAGAAAGGGCGAATAGTTCTTGGCGTAGAACAGGTCATATTCGAGCTTCTGGCGGGCGTCGTCGATCGAGGCGCCGTAGGGATAGTTGATCTGCGCCCAGCCGGTGATGCCCGGCTTCACCATGTGTCGCTCGGCATAATAGGGCAGCGCCTGCTCCAGATCCTCGACGAACTTCGGCCGCTCGGGCCGGGGGCCGACGAAGCTCATCTCGCCCTTGAGTACGCTCCAGCATTGCGGCAGCTCGTCGATGCGGATCTTGCGGATGATCCGGCCGATGCGGGTGATGCGCGGGTCGTTCTCCTCCGCCCACACCGCCTCGCCGGGCGCCTCGGCATCCTGGCGCATCGAGCGGAGCTTGAGCACGTCGAACGCCTGGCCATAGAGGCCGACGCGCTGCTGGCGATAGAGCGCGGGCCCGCGGCTCTCCAGCTTGATCAGCACTGCGGTGACGATCACCAGCGGGAAGGCGATCACCAGCAGGATCAGGCTGGCGGTCACGTCGAACAGCCGCTTGAACAGCCCCGACATCATCCGCCCCGACGAGAAGCCGTCGGAGAAGATCAGCCAGCTCGGGTTGACGCTGTCGAGATCGACGCGGCCGGTGACGCGCTCGAGGAAGGTCGAGAATTCGTTGACATGGACGCCGGTGGTCTTGATCCGCAGCAGGTCCTTCAGCGGCAGCGCGTTGCGGCGCTCCTCGAGCGCCAGCACCACTTCGCTGGCGTTGAGCAGCACGACATGATCGGCGAGGTTGTAGATCGCGTCGCGGGCGATCGCCTCGGGGATCACGCGGTTGGCGTCGCTCATCGCGACATAGCCGACGATGGCGAAGCTGGCGCCGGGCGCCTTGGACAGCTGCTTGAGCCGCGCCGCACGCGGGCCGGCGCCGAGCACGACGATGCGCCGCTTGAACGCCGCGCCGCCCAGCGTCTTGCCGAGCAGCACCCGCATCAGCAGCAAGAGCACGAACGCGCTGACCGCCGCATAGAGCAGGTTGGAGCGCCAGAAGCCGATCGGCGGGACCAGGAAATAGAGGAAACCGAGACCCAGCACGCCCAGTGCGATCGACACGAGCAGCCGTACCAGCGCGTGGCGGAGCGACTGCAGCGCCTCCGCGCCGTACGCGCCGAGCGCCACCAGCGCGGTTTCGAGCACCAGCGCGAAGCTCGCCAGCTGGGGCACGCGCTCGCCGATCGGGCCGACGTCGATGCCGGCTTGGTGCGCGCGCAGCTGCCAGCCCAGCTCGCCTGCCGTCACCAGCAGAAGCATGTCCAGCAGGCCGAGCAGCAGCACGGTGTTCGGGACATAATGCTTGAACAGGCGGATCATGGCGGCGCCGGGTGTAGCGCAGAAGGGTAAACGAACGGCCAAGCCCGCGCCGTCGCATCAAATTTGCTTCGTATCGCAACCGTTTCGGCGCATCCTTGTTTCAGAGGGCAAGACCGCCCAGCTATTCTCCACAGCACCGAACCAGGGAGCCTTTTCCGCATGCCGGATTCGAAGCCGATCACGCCTGTCATTCTCTCGGGCGGCTCGGGCACGCGCCTCTGGCCGATGTCGCGGCCCGAGCGCCCGAAGCAGTTGCTCTCGTTGACTGCCGAGGAGACCATGCTCCAGCTCACCGCGCGGCGCGCTTCGGGACCGCGGTTCACTGCGCCGATTGTCGTCGCCAACGCCTTCCATGCCGATCTCGTCGAGGAGCAGCTTGCCCAAGTCGACCTGTCGGTACGCGCGCTGATCCTCGAACCGATCGGCCGCAACACCGCGCCGGCGATCGCCCTGGCGGCGGTGGCGGCGGGCAGCGGCAGCGAGCCGATGCTCGTCATGCCGTCCGACCACGTGATCTCGGATGTCGACGCCTTCCACGCCGCGATCGATTCGGCGCTGCCGCTGGTCAACGAGGGCTGGCTGGTCACCTTCGGCATCACGCCGGACTCGCCCGAGACCGGCTATGGCTGGATCAAGATCGGCGAGGAGGAACTCGCCCCTGGCGTCCACCGCGTCGATCGCTTCGTCGAGAAGCCGCCGCGCGACCGCGCCGAAGCCATGCTCGCCTCGGGCGATCATGCCTGGAACGGTGGCATCTTCCTGTTCCGTGCGGACATGTATCTCGGCGCGCTCAGCGTATTCGCGCCCGAGATGCTGGTCGCGGCGCAGCAGGCCATGGACAAGGCGCGGCGCGAAGGCGTGCGGATCTTCCCCGATGCGGAAAGCTTCGCCGCCTGCCCGTCCGACTCGATCGACTATGCGGTGATGGAAAAGGCGCCGCGCGTCGCGGTGGTGCCGGTGGCGATGGGGTGGAGCGACGTCGGCAGCTGGGATGCGCTGCACGCGATCAGCAACCCCGATGCCGGCGGCAACGTCGTGCGCGGCGATGTGGTGGCGATCGAGGCGACCAACTGCCTGGTGCAGAGCGAGCCCGGCAAGCGCGTCGCGCTGGTCGGGGTTCAGGACCTGATCGTCGTGGTCTCGGGCGCCGATGTGCTGGTGCTGCCGCGCGGGCGCAGCCAGGATGTGAAGAAGCTCATCGATGCGATGAAGGACTGAGGCTGCCAGGCCCGCAGGACGCTTTCGGATGCCGTTGACCGCAACGCAGCCGATCGTGCGGAGCGGCTGCGTTGCGATCGGATCCGGACGGTCAGCCGCCGAAGCGCACCCGCACGGTCACGTCGCGGCGCCGGCGGACCATCGTACCGAGCGCGCCGAAGCCCGCGAGCAGCATCGCCCAGCTCGCGGGTTCGGGAACCGCCGAGATGGTGAGGCTGTAGGCCGGACCGGGCGTGTTCGGCGTGAGGGTGAACGTCCCCAGCTTGAAGGTCGGCGCGGCCTCGGTACCCGTGTAGAGGCTGAGACCCGTCGAGACGAAACCGGTGGGGGTGTTGATCAGGCCGAAATTGAAGAAATAGCTCGGGCTGCCGAAGCCCAGGTCGAACGTCGCGGCGACGTTGTCGATGGTGCCGCTGACTCCGGCGAGCACGAAGAAATTCCCTGGATCGACGACCGGCGGAGTCGGCGAGGCATCGAGAACGAACTTGATCGTCTGGCTGCCGGTGATCGAGAATCTGTACTGCGCCGCATTGGCGGGTGAAGTAGCTGCAATTGCTGCAGCACAGCAAGCGCTCAAGAAGAGCGTGCGTTTCATGCAAACCTCCACTAAGTATCTGTTTCCGCGAGATCGTACGCAGTACAAGCGTAAAAGCGCTGTAGTTGTAGCAGATATGCTCGGCAATTTGCAACAAGTGCGCTGGTATTTGTAACCGTTGTGGTGCTGTTGCCGACCGGTCCGGTGTGGGCGGCGTCAGTTCTTGCTGCCGCGATAGGCGGGCAGTCCCCATTTCCAGAGCATCGCCGCGCCGCGCAGCGCGAAGCCCGCAGTGGCGGAGGCGAGTCCTGCCGCATAGGGCGGCAGCCCGAGCAGGCTGAGCAGCACGTACAGCGATGCGGTGAGCGCGGCCGCCGTCACATAGAGTTCGGGGCGCATCAGGATTGACGGCTCGCCGGCCAGCACGTCGCGGATGATGCCGCCGACGCAGGCGGTCACCACCCCCATCACCGCCGCCGGCACCGGCGGGATGCCATAGCCGAGCGACTTGGCGGCGCCGAACGCGGCATAGGCGGCCAGCCCCAGTGCATCGAGCCAGGCGAAGGTACGATCGCTCCACCAATACTGCGGCGTGATCCACACGATCGCCGACATGCCCAGGCACAGCGAGGCGACGGTGGCGTCGTGTACCCAGAAGACCGGCGCGCCGATCAGCAGGTCGCGCACCGTGCCGCCGCCGACCCCGGTGATCAGCGCGAAGAAGGTGGCGGTGACGATGGTCTGCTGGTGCCGCGTCGCGGCGAGCGCGCCGGTGGCGGCAAACACCGCGATGCCGAACAGGTCGAGCCAGGGCAGGATGGGACCGATCTGGGCGGCGACCGAACTGTTCATGTCCTCGCTTTGCCGCGCGGCCTGCCCCCAAGTCAAACACGGGCCTTGGCGAGGAGCCGCCGCTTGGGGCAGAGAGGGGCCATGCAACGTACCGAGTCCCCGCTGATCGCGCTCGCGATCCTCCTGGCGGCGCTCGCCGGCTTCGTCGATGCGCTCGCCTTCACCAGCCTGGGCGGTTTCTTCGCCTCGTTCATGAGCGGCAATTCGACGCGTCTGGGCGTTGGCCTCGGCAGCGGCTCCAGCTATGATGCCGCGATCGCCGCGTCGCTGGTGATGAGCTTCGTGGCGGGCGTGATCCTGTCGAGCGTGATCGGCCGCGCTCGGCCGCATCGCCAGCAGCCGGTGGTGATGGCGGCGGTGACGCTGCTGCTGACGCTTGCCGCGATCGTCGCGACGCTGATGCCCGGGCCCGTCGTGCTGCTGCTGCTCGCCGCCGCGATGGGCACCGAGAACGGCGTGTTCCAGCGCGACGGCGAAGTGACGATCGGCCTCACCTACATGACCGGCTCGCTGGTCAAGATGGGGCAGAAGCTTGCCGGCGCGCTGATGGGCGATGCCGATCGCTTCGGCTGGCTGCGCTATTTGGCGCTGTGGCTCGGCTTCGTCAGCGGGGTGGTGATCGGCGCCGAGAGCCAGTTCCGCTGGGGCTGGAACGCGCTGTGGCTGGCGCCGCTGTTCGCTGCGGTGCTGACGCTGCTGCTGGCGAGCATGACCCGGCCGCGCGGGCGGCCCGATCTCACGCTGGTGCGCTGAGCCGTCAGCGAAACGCCCAGCGCAGCGTCTCCGCGACGCCGCGGGTGCCCAGCCGCACGGCCGGCGCGGCGAGCGGCGGGGTGGAGCGATGGTGCATCTGCCGCGCCCAGCCAGGCAGCAGGTCGATCGCGGCGGCGAAGGTCATCGCCTGGAAGGGCTTGGTCGCGAGATTGGGCGCGGGCTGGTCGAGCAGCAGCCGGGCAACCTCGCGGGTCCGCGCGTCGTAGCGCAACTCGCCCCGCATCGCGGCGATCAGCGCCAGTGCCTCGGCGCGGCTGTGCGGCACCGGATCGGCACCCAGCGCCTCGGCAACTTGTGCGAACTCGGCGAAATAGCGATCCTGATCGGCGCGCGACATGCCGGGCTCGGCATAGCGGATCCAGCTGTCGAGGAAGCTCACCGCCTCGGTCACGTGCACCCAGGCGAGCAGCCGAGGATCGTCGGCACGATAGGGCGTGCCGTCGGGCAGGGTGCCGCGGATATGCGCGTGGATGTTGCGCACCCGCGCGATCGCCGCCTCGGCCTCGTCGCGCGCCGCATAGCTGGTCTGGGCGATGAAGCGCGCGGTGCCGCGCAGCCGACCGAGCATGTCGTGGCGGAACTTCGAGTGATCCCACACCCCGGCCAGCACCGCCGGATGCAGCATCTGGAGCAGCAGCGCCGCGACCCCGCCGACCATCATCGTCGTCACGTCGCCATGCACCCGCCACAGCACCGAATCGCGGGGGAACAGCGCGTCGTCGCTCGGCTGTACCGGCGCTTCGCCACGTGCGGCATCGTTGAACACGGCACGCACCTGGCCGATCATCGCCCGCCGTACGCTGTGGGTTGCAAATGCAACGAAATCCATCTTGCTAAGCTAGGTACTCTGGTAGCGCGAACAAGTTGACCGGGTTCGCTTTGCAGTGCAGCAATCGCGCCCATGGCCACACTCGCGATCACCAACAACCCCGACATCCGCTTCCTCGGACGGCTGCTCGGCGACGTCATTCGTGCCTATGGCGGCGAGGCATTGTTCAAGCGGATCGAATATATCCGCGCGACCTCGGTCGACCGGCATCGCGGCGTGGCGGGGGCGGGGGCGATCGATTCCGGACTGGACCGGCTGAGCCTGGACGAGACGCTCGACTTCGTCCGCGGCTTCATGCTGTTCTCGATGCTCGCGAACCTCGCCGAGGATCGCCAGGGCGTCGCCACCGAGAAGGATGCCGATGTCGCCGCCGCGCTGGAGCGGCTGGCCAAGGCCGGGATCGGCCGCGAGCCGGTGATGGCGCTGCTGGAGCATGCGCTGGTCAGCCCGGTGCTCACCGCCCACCCCACCGAGGTGCGGCGCAAGTCGATGATCGACCACAAGAACCGGATCGCCGAACTGATGCGGCTGCGCGACCAGGGCGTCGCCGAGACGCCCGACGGCGACCAGGTGGAAGAAGCGATCCTCCGCCAGATCGCGCTGCTCTGGCAGACGCGGGTGCTGCGCCGCGAAAAGCTGGGCGTGCCCGACGAGGTCGAGACCGCGCTCTCCTATTTCCGCGACGTGTTCCTGCCGGTGCTGCCGGCGCTCTACGCCCGCTGGGACCGCGCGCTGGGCGACCGCGCGCCGAGCTTCCTGCGCCCCGGCAGCTGGATCGGCGGCGACCGCGACGGCAATCCCTTCGTCACCGCCGAATCGATGCGCTTCGCGCTCGCCCGCGCGGCGGAGACGGTGCTCGACCATTATCTCGAGTCGGTCCACGCGCTCGGCGCCGAGCTGTCGATCTCGACCGAGCATAGCGAGGTGCCCGAGGCGGTGCTGAAGCTTGCCGAGGCCAGCGGCGACACCGGCAAGAGCCGCAGCGACGAACCCTATCGCCGCGCGCTGACCGGCATCTACGCCCGCCTCTCCGCCACGCACGCGCAGCTGGTCGGCAAGAAGCCGGGTCGCCCATCGCCGATCCCGGCCAAGCCCTATGGCCATCCCGCCGAGTTCCGCGAGGATCTAGTCGCCATCGCGCGCGGGCTGGCCGATGGCGGCCCGCTCGCCACCGGCGGCGCGCTCGGCCGGCTGATCCGCGCGGTCGAGACCTTCGGCTTCCACCTTGCCACGCTCGACATGCGCCAGAACAGCGCGATCCACGAGCGCGTGGTGGCGGAGCTGCTCCGGTCGGCAGGCGTGTGCGACGACTATGCCGCGCTCGACGAGCAGGCGCGCATCGACCTGCTCCGTGGCGAGCTCGCCAATGCCCGGCCGCTGACCAGCCCCTATGCCGTCTATTCGGAGGAAACCGCCTCCGAGCTCGCCATCGTGCGCGAGGCGGCGGCGGCGCATGCCCGCTACGGACGCGACTGCATCCGCCATTACATCGTCTCGATGGCGCAGTCGGTGTCGGACCTGCTCGAGGTCCATATCCTGCTCAAGGAAGCCGGGCTGTACGTGCCGGGCGACACGCCGCAGGCGCATATCATGGCGATCCCGCTGTTCGAGACGATCGCCGATCTCGAAGCCGCGCCGCCGATCATGCAGGCCTGGCTCGGCCTGCCCGAAGTCGCCGCGATCGCCGCAGGGCGCGGGCACCAGGAAGTGATGATTGGCTATTCCGATTCGAACAAGGACGGCGGCTATCTCACCTCCACCTGGCAGCTCAGCCGCGGTTCGACCGCGCTCAAGCCGGTGTTCGAGAAAGCTGGCATCGCGATGCAGCTGTTCCATGGCCGCGGCGGCGCGGTGGGGCGCGGCGGCGGGTCGAGCTTCTCGGCGATCCTCGCCCAGCCGCCGGGTACGGTGCAGGGCCGCATCCGCATCACCGAGCAGGGCGAAGTGATCGCCGCCAAGTACGGCAGCCCCGAAAGCGCGATGACCAATCTGGAGGCGATGACTTCGGCAACGCTGCTCGCCAGCCTGGAGCCCGAACAGCTGGCACCTGCCGATGCCGAGCGCTTCGCCGCGGCGATGGACCAGCTCTCCGACAACGCTTTCCGTGCCTATCGCGGGCTGGTCTACGAGACGTCTGGCTTCACCACCTTCTTCCGCCAGATGACGCCGATCGCCGAGATCGCCGGCCTCAAGATCGGCTCGCGCCCGGCGAGCCGCAAGAAGAGCGACGCGATCGAGGATCTGCGCGCGATCCCCTGGGTGTTCAGCTGGGCGCAGGCGCGCGTGATGCTGCCGGGCTGGTACGGCGTCGGCGCGGCGCTCGACGCGTTCGAGGACAAGGGGCTGCTGCGCGAGATGGCCAGCGCCTGGCCGCTGTTCCGCGCGACGCTCGACAATATGGAGCAGGTGCTCGCCAAGTCCGACATGGGCATCGCCAGCCATTATGCCGCGCTGGTCGAGGATGCCGAGCTTCGCGACGCCATCTTCGGCCGGATCAAGGACGGCTGGCAGCAGACGCAGGACGGGCTGCTCCAGGTGACGCGCCAGACGCGGCTGCTGGAGAAGCACCCGCTGCTCGATACCTCGATCCGCTTGCGGCTGCCCTATATCGAGCCGCTCAACCTGCTCCAGATCGAACTGATGAAGCGCCACCGGGCGGGCGAGGCGGATCCGCGGATCGGCGAGGGCATCCTGCTTTCGATCAACGCGATCGCCACCGCGCTGCGCAATAGCGGGTAACCGCCCGGAGCCGGTCCGAAACGCCTGATTAACCATGGTGCCCTAGCGCTGGTCTGCATGGGACCAGGGCACCTCCGCAACGTACGACGCGATTCGCTGCTCGCCATTGGTATGGCGTTGCTGATGGGAATCGCCTGGACGCTGCGCGATCATGCTGCGCTGGGCGCCTTGCGGCTGCCCGATACCGACGATCTGATGCGCCTCCAGCAGATCCGCGACTGGCTGGGTGGGCAGGCGTTCACCGATCTCGCCCAGCACCGGCTGGGCCCGGCGCCGGGGCTGCAGATGCACTGGTCGCGGCTGGCCGATCTGGTGCCCGCGGCGCTGATCCTGGCGCTGACGCCCTTGCTCGGAACGCACGCGGCGAGCGTCGTCGCCGTGGTCGTCTCGCCGCTGCTGCTGTTCGCGGCGATGCTGATCGTGATTGCCGCGATCGCGCGTCGCCTCGGCCAATCCGGATTCGTCGCGGTCATCCTCGGCGCGCTGGCCTTTCCCGCGATCACCCTGTTCACGCCCGGGCGGATCGATCATCACGCGCTGCAGATCGTGCTCGTGCTCGCGCTGCTCCATGCCTGTGTCGGGCGGGGCACGCTGGGGCAAGGCGCGATCGCCGGCATGGCGACGGTGCTGTCACTCATCGTCGGCATGGAGACGGCGCCGCTGCTCGCCGCCGGTGGTGCCGCCATCGCGCTGCGCTGGCGGCTCGATGCCGCCGCGGGCCAGGCGCGGATGGCGGGTTATGCGACCGCGCTGCTGCTGGGCCTGAGCGCTGCCGCCGCGGTCTTCCGGACAAGCGGCTGGGACGTTGCCGCCTGCGACGGCTTCACCGCGATCCTGTGGCGCGCGGCGATGCTGGCGGCGCTGGCGCCCGCGACGATGGCCGTGGGCGGCTTCACGATCCAATCCGTCGCGGGGCGCACCGCGGTGCTGATTGTCGGCGGAGGGCTCGCGCTGGCGGCTGCCGTCGTGAGCGCGCCTGCGTGCCTCCATCCCTATGGGCAGGTCGACCCGCTGCTCGCCCGGCTGTGGCTCGCCCATGTCAACGAAGCGCAGTCGCTCCTCGCGCTGCCGCTCGGCAAGGCGGTCGCCGCCGGGGGCATGGCGCTGGTCGGGCTCGGCGCCGGCATCTGGTTCGCCTGGACGACGCGGACGGCCGCAGCGTGGATCATCCTCGGATTCCAGGTGACGGCGGTCGCGGTTACGCTGGTGCAGGTGCGCGGTGCGCCGCTGGCGGCGCTGACCGCGGTGCCGGCGCTCGCCGCGATGATCGCCGCCGCCCGGCCGCGGGGACCGCTCGCGCTGGTCGTCGCCTGGCTTGCCGCCAGCGGGATCGCCCATGCGGGGCTCGGCGACCGGCTGACCCCCGCCGCGCCTGTCACGGCCGGGCATGGCTGTACGGCTGCCGCCGCCGCGGCGCGCCTCGCCGCGCTGCCCCCCGGCATGGTCGCTGCGCCGATCGATTTCGGCCCGACGCTGCTCGCCACCACCCGCCATCATGTCCTCGCCGGACCCTATCACCGCGACACGCAAGGAAATCGTGCCATGTACGACCTGTTCCGCAGCCCCACCCCCCAGGCGGAAGCGCTCGCGCGGCGCTGGGGGGTGGACTATGTCGCCCTATGCAAGGACGGCTTTGCCGAACTGGGCGCGCGTTCGAAGGATCGCCAGTTGCTCGCTGACAGCCTGATGGCGGGCCAGGTGCCGCCCTGGCTCCGCCAGATCTCCCCGCCGGGCGCGAGCACCCGCGTCTACACCCTCACCCAGCCGGCGCGGCGCACCACCCAGTGAGCGACCGCTGCTGGTGGGAGCGGCGCTGGTTCGCGCTGGCGGCGGTGCTGCTCGGCGCGGTGCCGCTGCTCTGGCCTGCACTTCCCCCGCTGCTCGACCTGCCGGGCCACATGGCGCGCTACCGGGTGATGCTGGACGGCGGCACGTCGGTGCTGGCGACATGGTATGATTTCCACTGGCGGTTCGTCGGCTATCTCGGCGTGGACCTGCTCGTCGCTGCCCTGGCCCCCTGGTTCGGCCTCGAGCCGACGGTCAAGGCGATCGCGGTCGCGATCCCGATGCTGACCGCGACGGGCATCTTGTGGCTTTCGCGCGAGGCGCATGGCCGGGTGCAACCGATGGCGCTGCTCGCGCTGCCGCTCGCCTGCACGCTTCCCTTTCTCTACGGCTTTCTCAACTACACGCTCGCCATGGCGCTGGCGCTCAACGCCTTCGCGCTGTGGCTGCGGCTGACGCGGCAGGGCCGCTTCCGGCTGCGCGCCGGGCTGTTCCTCGGTATCGCCTGGCTGGTGTGGACGGCCCATCTGTTCGGCTGGTTGACGCTGGGTGTGATGGTCTTCGCTTCCGAGCTTGCGCGACACCGCGCCGCAGGATCGGGCTGGAGCCGGGCGATTCTGGGGGCGGGCGTTGCCTGCCTGCCGCTGGCGCCGCCTTCGCTGGTGCTGCTGCGCTGGCATCCCGGTGACGGGGCAGGGGGCAGCGATCTCTGGACCCGCTTTCCGATGAAGCTCGGCTGGTTCGTAACGCTGCTGCGCGATCGCTGGCAATGGCTCGACCTCGCCTCGCTGCTGCTGGTCGTGCTGCTGCTCTATGGCAGCTGGCGCCGGCGCGGGCAGCCGCGCTCGGCCAGCCTCGCCGCGGCGGCGCTGGCGATGGCCGCGCTGTTCCTGCTGCTGCCGTTCGGCACCGCCTATGTCGATGCGCGGATCCTGCCCTATGCGGTGATCCTCGCGCTGCTGGCGGAAGGCACGATGCCCGACCACCGCCGCCTGCTCGCCTGGGTCGGCCTCGGCTTCCTGCTCGTCCGCACGCTGGCGGTGACCGCCGATCTCGCGATCGAGGGGCGCGACTGGCAGCGGCGGCTGGTCGCGCTGGAGCATCTGCCCTTCGGCGCACGCGTCGCCGCCTTCGTGCACAACCGGTGCGCGGCGGGATGGCCGATCGCGCGGCTGAACCACTTGCCGAGCATGGCCGTCGTTCGCCGTTCGGCTTTCGCCAACGACGAGTTCGATCTCGGGTCCACCGGCCTGATGCAGGTGCGCCGCGAAGGGTTCGGCGCGTTCGCCACCGATCCCTCGCAGATCGTCGCCGAGGAAAGCTGCGCCGCCGCCGCGGGCATCCCGACGCTCCGCGCGGCCCTTGCGCGGCTGCCGCGGGGCGCCTTCGACCATGTCTGGCTGATCGATCCGCCCGCCAGCATGCGCGTCGTCGGGGCCGTCCGCGTCTGGAGCGATGGTAGGGACGCCTTGTACCGGCTTGAACCGCAAGGCGGCGCGGCCGCGCGCTAGCCGCCGCCGCGCCTCGCCGACAAGCGCTTGCCGTACCGGCCGCTGGCACACTAAAGCGGCGCGATGGATAACGGGGTTTCGCTGCGCTGGTGGCAGACGCGCTGGTTCGTATTGTTCGCGACGCTGGTGGCGACGGTGCCGCTGCTGTGGCCGGACATCCCGCCGCTCGTCGACCTGCCCGGCCATATGGGCCGCTACCGGGTGCAGCTGGTCTATGACGAGGTGCCGTGGCTGCACGAATGGTATGATTTCCGCTGGCAGCTGATGGGCAATCTGGGGGTCGACCTGCTGGTCTTCCCGATGTCCAAGATCTTCGGGCTCGAACTGGGCGTGAAGCTGATCGTGATCACGATCCCGGCGATGACCGTCGCCGGCTTCCTGATGATCGCGCGCGAGGTGCATGGCCGCATTCCGGCGACCGCGCTGTTCGCGCTGCCGCTCGCCTATGCCTTCCCCTTCCATTTCGGCTTCGTC
Organism: Sphingomonas sp. ABOLE; assembly: GCF_003950455.1. NCBI lineage: Bacteria > Pseudomonadati > Pseudomonadota > Alphaproteobacteria > Sphingomonadales > Sphingomonadaceae > Sphingomonas > Sphingomonas sp. ABOLE. The sequence continues at coordinate 59,881 of NZ_QQWY01000010.1, read as the reverse complement.
AATTTCGCGCTGTCGCTCGGCATGGCGATGCTGGCGTTCGGCTGGTGGCTGCGGCTGGCGCGGCTGGGCAAGTTCCAGTTCCGCTCGATGGTGTTCGTGCCGCTGTCTGTGATCATCTGGATCACCCACACTTTCGGCTGGGGCGTGCTTGGCGTGCTTGCCTTCTCGGCCGAGCTGGTCCGCCAGCACGACCTGCGCCGCAACCGCGCGCTGCCCTGGTACAAGGATCTGAAGGACGGCTGGATCGCGCCCCTGTTCTTCGCCGGGCTGCAATGCCTGGTGCTGGCGCTGCCCGCGGTGCTGATGGTGATCTGGCGCGGCGGCGAGCATGTCTCCGGCCAGACCTTCGACTGGTTCAACTGGCGCGCCAAGACCCTGTGGGTCACCCAGGTGTTCCGCGACCGCTGGCAGTTGTTCGACCTCGCCAGCGTCGGCGTGATCTTCCTGCTGATGCTCAAGGCGGTGCGCGATCCGAACCTTCAATATTCGCGCAACCTGGGCCTGTCGGCGCTGTTGCTGCTGTTGGTCTATCTGTTGCTACCGCGCGTGGTGTTCGGATCGGCCTATGCTGACATGCGGATGGTGCCGTTCCTGATCGCGATCGCGATCCTGGCGATCCGGCCCAAGCCCGGCCTGTCGATGCGCGGCGCGACGCTGGTGGCGGTGCTCGGCCTCGCCTTCTTCCTCGCCCGCATCGGCGCGACCACGGCGAGCTTCTACCTCTACGACAAGGCCTATGACCGCGAGCTCAAGGCGCTGGACCATGTGCCGATCGGCGCGCGGCTGGTGAGCTTCGTCGGCGAGACCTGCTACAACGAATGGGCGATGACCCGGCTGCAGCACGTCCCCGGCCTCGCGCTCGAGCGGCGGCTGGCCTATACCAACGACCAATGGTCGATGCCCGGCGGCCAGCTGATGACGGTGCACTACCGCGCCGCCAAGCGCTTCGCCCACGATCCGTCGGAGCTGGTGACCAACGTCCAGTGCCCGCGCGAATGGTGGCGCCCGATCGCGCGTAGCCTGGCGCTCTTCCCGCGCGACGCGTTCGACTATGTCTGGCTGATCCGTCCGCCGGCGTACGACAAGCGCTACGAGCAGGGGCTGATCCCGGTGTGGCGCGACGGACCGAGCGTGCTCTACCGGGTGGACCATGATGTGCCGGGGCCGGGGCTCAACCCCGGCGACCTGCCGATCCCGCGGCCCGAGGCGGTGCTGATCCGCGAGGCCGAAGCGGCGGGCGAACTGCCGGGCAACGGCACCGCACCGCCCTCCTGAGGGCGATCCTCCGTCGCCCTACTCCGCCTTTTTGAACGGCGTCAGCTCTTCCAGATATTCCTGTTCGCGCTCCACCGCCTGCTGCTCGCGCACGAGGAAGTCGGCGACGGCGCGGCGGAAGCCGGGGTCGGGAAGGTAATGCGCCGACCAGGTCGTCACCGGCACATAGCCGCGCGCCAGCTTGTGCTCGCCCTGCGCGCCGGCCTCGACGCGGGGCAGGCCGCGTTCGATCGCCGCGTCGATCGCCTGGTAGTAGCAGAGCTCGAAGTGAAGGAACGGCACGTCTTCCGTGCAGCCCCAATAGCGGCCGTAGAGCGCATCGCTCCCGATCAGGTTGAGCGCGCCGGCGATCGGCCACCCGTCGCGCTCTGCGAAGATCAGCAGCACCTTGTCGCCCAGCGCTTCGCCGAGCATCGAGAAGAAGGGCCGGGTGAGATAGGGGCGGCCCCACTTCCGGCTGCCGGTATCCTGGTAGAAGGCCCAGAAGGCGTCCCAATGCGCTTCGGTGATCTCGGCGCCGGTGAGGCGGCGGATGGTCAGCCCCTCGACCGCGGCGGCGCGCTCCTTGCGGATCGCCTTGCGCTTGCGGCTGGTGAGCGCGCCGAGGAAATCGTCGAAGCTCCCATAGCCGTCATTCTGCCAGTGGAACTGGGTGCCCGTGCGAATCAGCCAGCCTGCCGCTTCGAACAGCGGGACCTGCGCTTCCTCGACGAAGGTGGCGTGGGCCGAGGAGAGGCCGTGCTGGTCCACCACCGCCTCGATGGCGGCGATCAGCGCGGGGGCCTGTTCGGGATCGCGCAGCAGCAGGCGGGGGCCGGGAACGGGGGTGAACGGCACCGCTACCTGCAGCTTGGGGTAGTAGCGTCCGCCGGCGCGCTCCCAGGCGTCGGCCCAGCTATGGTCGAATACATATTCGCCCTGGCTGTGGCTCTTGGCATAGGCGGGCGCAATCGCGGCGGGGGTGCCGTCCGCGCCGTCGACCACGATCGGCAGCGGCTGCCAGCCGGCCTGCGCGGTCGCCGAGCCCGAGGCTTCGAGTAGCGACAGGAAGGCGTGGCTGAGGAACGGGTTGTCGGGGCCCGCACAGGCATCCCATTGCTTTGCCGGTATCGAGGCGACGCCGTCGGCGAGGCGGGCGGTGACGGGTGGGGATCGCACGCGGGACAAGATAGTGCGTCGCGCGGTGGGTGCCAGTGGTTTGTTCTGGTCTCGCTTCCGCCTTCTTCCCCCCTCCCCCCCCCGCGAGCGGGAGGGGGGCGATGGAGCGGACGCGGATCGTTATGCTGGAGGCTACAGGCAGGCCAGCGTTGCCGCGTCGATCGCGCTCGCCGCGCCCTGCAGCGCATAGCCGTCGACGAACGGCACCCCGCCCGTATCCACGCTCTCCACGCTCAGCGCCCGCCCGTCGCGCATCGCGGCAACGATCGCCGAGTCGGTGCGCGTATCGGGTGCCCAGGCGTCGTGGCGGCTGGCGGTGAGCTCGAAGCGCCGCTCGCCCGCGACCAGCATCACCCGCGCATGGTCCGCGCGCGCCCGGCTGAGCCGGACATAGAGCTGATGCCGCACGCCGCGCCCCGGCCAGTTCGCGATGCTGAGATAGGCCTCCCCGCGTCGCGCCAGGTCGGTCGGCCGCGCCACCGCGAAGCAGCGTGTCGGCGCCGTATCGCGAAACGCGCCCCAGCGCTCGAAGATGCCGATCGTCTCGCGCGGCCCCGCCAGCACGAGCAGCGCCAGCGCCAGGATCATGCCGGTGCCGCGCCGCGCCCGGTGCCCAGATGCACCACCGTCTCGACGCCGCCCTCGATCCGGACGATCGATCCCTGCGGCAGGTCCGGCGCTACGGCTGCGTCGAACTGCGGCAGCACGTCGCGGCCGGTCATCACCCCGCGCAGGATGCGGCTTGACATGCCGTGCATGATCACCAGCCGGTCGCCGGCATCGTCGTCGGTATCGGCCAGCCAGCCCGAGACACGGGCGGCGATCGCGTCATACCATTCGCCGCCCTCCGGCGGCCGCGTGTAGAGCCCGTGCTCGGAATCGAGGAAGCTGCCCACTTCGCGCTCCAGATCGGCGTAGTAGCGGCCGCTCCAGCTACCCATGCCGATCTCGACCAGCCGGTCGTCGGTGCGCGTCTGGTGCCAGTCGAGCTCGAGATGCTCGGCGATGATCGCCAGCGTCTGCAGCGCGCGGCCGGCGCTTGAGGCCCAGAGCGTCAGCTTGGGCTTGGGGCCCAGCAGTTCGCGCAGCGCCGCGCCCATCGCGTCGGCCTGGGCGAAGCCGGCGCGGGTCAGCGGGGTATGGGGATGGTCGCCCTGCATCCGCCGGGCGATGTTGAACACGGTCTCGCCATGCCGCGCGATGAAGTCGCGGCCTTTCCGGGTACTGGCCATGGCCAATGTCTCTCGATCGAAACCCCCCGAAACGCAATGCCCCGTTTTGGCCCCGATTCGTTCATGCCCGCGACAGGCCGCAGGGTGCATCGGTCCCCTCGCTCGCGGAAACGCCGGGAGCGAACGGGAGGAAGAACAGGTCGCGGCGCCCGCGGCGGGCCGCCCCTTCCCCTCGGTACCTAGCGTCCAGCCGAAGCCATCAAGGCTTGCGGCTGAAGTCGGGCCGCACCCTGTCGGTGCGGTTTCAGTGAGGAGTATTCGTTATGCGTACCAAGCTTTCCATCGCCATCCTGGCAGCCACCACGGCTTTTGCAGCGCCGGCCTTCGCCCAGTCGCAGGACCAGAGCTTCAACGGATCGCACGCCGAAGTGATCGCCGGCTGGGACCGCGTGAACGACAAGTCGTCCTATGACGCATCGCGCGACGGGGTCACCTATGGCGGCAATATCGGCTATGACATCCAGCGCGGGAGCACCGTGTTCGGCGTCGAAGGCGAAGTGACCGGCTCGACGATCAGCGACCGGAGCAGCAACGTGCTTACCGCCGGCGACCGGCTGCGCGTCAAGGCGGGTCGCGACCTCTATGTCGGCGGCCGCCTCGGCTTCCTCGCAGGCCCGCGCACGCTGATCTACGCCAAGGCCGGCTACACCAACGCGCAGTTCATCACCGACTATGATTCGCCGGCCACCGCCACCGCACCGGCGCTCTCCTTCCGCCAGCGCGACAATTATGACGGCTGGCGTCTTGGCGCGGGTGCCGAGTTCAAGCTGACCGACAAGGTCTTCGCCAAGGCGGAGTATCGCTATTCCAACTATGGCTCGCAGACCAACGGCGTCGATCCCGAGCGTCATCAGATCGTCACGGGCCTGGGCGTCCGCTTCTGATCGCCGAAAAGGCCGTCTGACTGTGGAAAAGAGGGCCGGGGCAGCTTGCTCCGGCCCTTTTTCGCGTTAAGGGTACGTCATGGCGCATTGCCACCGGCCGGGTCATGCCGGGTAGAAAGCAGGGCGACGGCCCGGGGGTTTGAGGTACATGAAGGCGACGATCGAACGCGCAACTCTGTTGAGGGGCCTGAGCCACGTCCAGTCCGTGGTCGAGCGGCGCAACACGATTCCGATCCTGTCCAACGTGCTGATCGATGCGCAGCTCGGCGGCACGATCCGGCTGATGGCGACCGATCTCGATCTGCAGATCGACGAGACGATCCCCGCCGCGGTCGACCAGGTCGGCGCGACGACGGTCTCGGCGCACACGCTGTTCGACATCGTCCGCAAGCTGCCCGAGGGTTCGCAGGTGGTGCTCACCGCGGCCGAGGGCAAGCTGACGGTGGTCGCCGGCCGCGCCCGCTTCCAGCTCGGCACGCTGCCGCGCGACGACTTCCCGATGATCGCCGAGGGCGAGCTGCCGACCACGTTCGAGCTGCCGGCGGAGACGCTCAAGCAGATCATCGACAAGACCCGCTTCGCGATCTCCACCGAGGAGACGCGCTATTATCTGAACGGCATCTTCTTCCACGTGACCGATGATGCCAGCCGCATGCTGCGCGCGGCGGCGACGGACGGCCACCGGCTGGCGCGCGTCACCGTGCCCTGCCCGGACGGCGCCGATGCGATGCCGGGCGTGATCGTGCCGCGCAAGTGCGTGGCCGAGCTGCGCAAGCTGCTCGACGAGGTCGACGGGTCGGTGGGCGTGTCGCTCTCGCCCTCGAAGATCCGCTTCGATCTGGGCCAGGCGATCCTCACCTCGAAGCTGATCGACGGCACCTTCCCCGATTACAGCCGCGTGATCCCGACCGCGAACGACAAGCTGCTCAAGCTCGATCCGAAGAGCCTGATGCAGGGCGTCGACCGCGTCTCGACCATCGCGACCGAGAAGACCCGCGCGGTGAAGATGGCGCTGGAGCGCGACAAGGTCGTGCTCTCGGTGACCAGCCCCGAGAACGGCGTCGCGGCGGAAGAAGTCCCGGGCGAATATGCCGCGATGGGCTTCGAGATCGGCTTCAACAGCCGCTATCTGATGGACATTCTCGGCCAGATCGAAGGCGATCTCGTCGAAGTCCATCTGGCGGATGCGGCGGCGCCGACGCTGATCCGCGAGAATGATTCGTCGCCCGCGCTCTACGTATTGATGCCGATGCGGGTCTGATCCCGCACCGGTTTTCCGTTCAAATTCAGCGGTATGTCCATGGTTGACGGCCGCTTTCCAGCGCACCCCGCGCTTTCCCCGGCTATGTCGGTCGTTTCTTTGCGACCATAGGCAGGGCCAAGCCCCGAGGGTCGCACTTACGGGACTTGGGTCGGGCGGCGGATCTCCCTGGATCCGTCGTCCGCCTCAAACGGATGGCTGCGCGCGTTGAAACGTTCTGGTCCGCGTGCTATTAACAGTCGTGTCAGTTAGAGGGATCGGACTGCATGGCGACCAAGGCTCCGCAACCGTTGCTCAACCCCGGCGTGCCGCTCAAACGCGAATGGGGCACGGCCTTGTCGGCGCTGCGCAAGCTGCTCGCCAATGGCGACGATACCGAACAGGTCTTCAAGATCATGCGGGCGCTGAACGGCGATGTCAGCCAGCGCAATTATCGCAAGCTGCTCACCGTGCCCGGCGGCGGCAAGCTCGCCTATCGCCGGCTCGAGTTGTCGCAGCGCCTGTCCGACCGCAGCTGGATCGACAGCTTCGCCCCCGGCACGCTGGGTGCGGCCTATCGCGACTTTCTCGATTCGACCGGCTATTCGGCCGACGGGCTGGTCCAGGTCAGCATGGTCGAGGGCGGATTCCAGGGGATCGAGGTCGAACACCCCTATGCCTGGATGGGCCGGCGCGAGCGCGACATCCACGATCTCTGGCACGTGCTGACCGGCTACAAGGCCGATGAGCATCTCGGCGAATTGTGCCTGGTCGCCTTCTCCTATGCGCAGACCGGCGGCACCGGCTGGGGCTTCATCGCGATCGGCGGCGCGCTCAAGAGCATCCGCACCACCGGGCGGCTCGATTGCGTGAAAGCGATTTGGGAAGGCTATCGCCACGGCAAGCGCGCCGGCTGGCTCCATGCCGAGGATTACGAGAAGTTGCTCGAGGAGCCGCTGGAGGCGGCGCGGGCGCGGCTGGGGATCACCGAGCCGAAACAGTATCGCATTGCCCAGGCAAAGCTCGCCGAGGCGGGGATCGGCGCACTCTAGATCAAAGAAAAGGGCGCCCGGCGAAGGCCGGACGCCCTTTCTTCGTTTCGGTGGCCTTACTTCGCGGCCGGAGTCGCTTCCGGTGCCGGAGCGGGCGCGGCAGGCGCACCCTCGGTCGGGGCTGCACCGGCCTTGTCGCCGGCGGCCTTGGCGGCTTCGAGCGCCTTGTTGGCCTGGTCCTCGATCCGCTTGCGCAGCGCGGCGCGGTCGAGCACCTGCGGCAGCGCGAACTCGCTGGCGGGGATCGCGCCCGGCTTGACGCTCTGCAGCGTCAGCGCTTCGCCCAGGCGGAGCACGGCGCCCTTGGCGATTACGTCTTCCAGCACCTTCTCGGCCTTCGGCACGCTGGTGAACACGGTCGCCATGCGCGCGCCGGTCAGCTTGGTCTGCATGCCGATCGCGGCGGCGATGTTCTTTAGGCGGCTGTCGTCGCTGACGACGATGCGGATCGAATCGCCCTGCGGGTTGCCCTTGGGCTGGACGCTCCAGATCGTGCCCTTCTGGTCGCCGACCTTCTCCTCGCCGACCTGGACCGCTTCATAGTCCGGGTCCTGCGGCAGCGGCTGGGGCTTCATGCCCTTGGCCTTGGCGATGTCCTGCGTCGCGCCGACGAAATCGGCGAAGCTGGCGGCGAACTTGTCGTTGCCGTCGGTGATCACGACATAATCGGTGCCGCCCTTGTGGATCAGCGTCTGCGGGCCGGCTTCCACCTTGGCATCGCCATTGGCGGCAGCCTTGACGGTGATCGTGCCGCGGCCGCCGGCGGCGGCGTAGGTGGCGGTCACGTCCTCGGGCGCCTTGGAGCAGGCCGCGACCAGCGCGAGCGCGGCAATCGTAACAGTCTTGCGGAGCATGTGTTTCTATCCCTTCGCCCTGATCTATCGGCCAAGCGGTGTTCGTGGGCAAGGTGCTGCGCTACAGCCCCAGTCATGGCCGTCAAGCGTCTCCTGCTCACCGACTTCCGCAACCACGAAGATGCCCTGCTGACCCCGGGAGCGGAGTTCGTCGTGCTGAGCGGCGAGAATGGCGCGGGCAAGACCAATATCCTGGAGGCCGTGTCGCTGCTCGCCCCCGGCCGCGGCCTGCGCGGCGCGCCGCTCAGCGAAATGGCGCGGCAGGGCGGGGCGGGTGCATTCGGCATCGCCGCCACGCTCGACGAAGCCGAGATCGGCACCGGTACCCGCGCCGACGCGCCCGAGCGGCGGATCGTCCGCGTCAACGGCGCGACCGCCGCGGCGACCAGCCTGGCGCAGTGGTTGGTGGTGCTGTGGCTCACCCCCGCGATGGACCGGCTGTTCCTCGAAGCGCCGGGCGACCGCCGTCGCTTCCTCGACCGGTTGACGCTGGCGCTCAACCCCCGCCACGCGCACGAGGCGACCCGCTACGAAGCCGCGATGCGCGAGCGCAACCGGCTGCTCGCCGACGAACTGCCGCCCGATCCCGCCTGGCTCGATGCGCTGGAAGCGCGCATGGCCGAGCATGGCGCCGCGATCGACGCCGCGCGTCGCGATGCCGTGGCTGCGCTGGGTGCCCGGCTCGCCGACCAGCCTTCGGGCCCCTTCGCCCGTGCCGGCCTCGCGCTGGAGGGCTGGCAGGGCGACGCGCCCGCGCTCGCCGCCGCGCTGCGCGACGGCCGTCGCCGCGATGCCGCGGCCGGGCGCACGCTCACCGGCCCGCATCGCGCCGATCTGCAGGTGACGCATCTCGACAAGGCCCAGCCCGCGCATCTCTGCTCCACGGGCGAGCAGAAGGCGCTGCTGCTCGGCATCGTGCTGGCCCATGCCGAGCTGGTCGCGGACCGGGTCGGCACCCCGCCGATCCTGCTGCTCGACGAGGTCGCCGCGCATCTCGATCCCGGCCGGCGCGCGGCGTTGTTCGAGCGGCTGGCCGGGCGCGGGCAGGTGTGGATGACCGGCACCGAACCTGCGCTGTTCGAAGCGGTCCCTGCCAGCGCCACCCGCTTCCGCGTCGCTGATGGCAGGGTGGAGCCGGCGTGATTCGGCGCGTCTCCACAGACGCTTGTGCGGTCCCTACATAGAGGTCGTGCCCGCCGATCTCCCCGCACCTCTGGCCGACTGGTTCACCGCGCGCGGATGGGCGCCGCGGCGGCACCAGCGCGACATGCTGGCAGCGGTACGGGCGGGGCGGCATGCGCTGCTGGTGGCGCCCACCGGGGCAGGCAAGACGCTGTCCGGCTTCCTGCCGACGCTCGCCGAGCTCATCGAGGCGCCCGCCGAGGGGCTGCACACGCTCTACATCTCGCCGCTCAAGGCGCTGGCGGTGGACGTGCAGCGCAACCTGCTGACCCCGATCGAGCAGATGGGCCTGCCGATCCGGGTCGAGACGCGCACCGGCGACACGCCGCACGAGAAGAAGGTCCGCCAGCGCGCCCGCCCGCCGCAGGTGCTGATGACCACCCCCGAATCGCTCAGCCTGCTGCTGTCCTACGAGGACAGCCTGACGATGTTCGCCGGGCTGAAGACCGTGGTGATCGACGAGATCCACGCCTTCGCCACCGGCAAGCGCGGTGACCTGCTGGCGCTGGCGCTCGCCCGGCTGGAGCGGCTGGCGCCGGGCTTCCGCCGGGTCGGGCTCTCCGCCACCGTCGCCGATCCGGATGGGTATCGCGCGTGGCTCGCCCCCTATGGCGACATCGATGCGGTGACGCTGGTGCAGGGCGAGAAGGGCGCCGATCCCGACATCGCCATCCTGCTGCCCGAGGGCCGCGTGCCCTGGGCCGGGCATTCGGGCATCTATGCCATCCCGCAGGTGATGGCGGAGATCGAGACGCACAAGACGACCATCGTCTTCTGCAACACGCGCGGCCTGGCCGAGCTCGTCTTCCAGCAGCTGTGGAAGGTCAACGATCTCAAGCTGCCGATCGGCGTCCATCATGGCAGCCTCAGCTTGGAGGCGCGGCAAAAGGCCGAGCAGGCGATGGCCGACGGGCGACTGCGCGCGCTGGTCGCCACCGCCAGCCTCGACCTGGGGGTCGACTGGGGCGATGTCGACTGCGTGATCCAGATGGGCGCGCCCAAGGGCTCGTCGCGGCTGCTACAGCGGATCGGCCGCGCCAACCACCGGCTCGACGAAGCCAGCGAGGCGGTGCTGATTCCGGGCAACCGCTTCGAATATCTGGAGGCGCGCGCCGCGCTCGATGCCGTGGAGGCGGGCGAGCTCGATCCCGACATCTTCCGCCCCGGCGCGCTCGACGTGTTGGCGCAGCATGTGATGGGTTGCGCCTGTGCGGCCCCCTTTCTGGCGGCCGATATGCTGCAGGAGGTCCGCGCAGCATTGCCCTATTCGGCGCTGAGCGAGGAAGTGTTCGACCGCGTCCTCAATTTCATCGCCGACGGCGGCTACTCTTTACGCGCCTATGACAAGTTCAAGCGGCTGACCCAAGGCAAGGACGGGGTCTGGCGCGTCACCCAGCCCAGTTTTGTTGCGCAGCATCGGCTCAACGCCGGGATCATCGTCGAGTCGCCGATGCTGGAGGTGCGGTTCAAGAACGGCAAGCGGCTGGGCAAGGTGGAGGAGGGGTTCGCCGCCTCGCTCTCGCCCGGCGACACCTTCTTCTTCGGCGGCTTGGCGCTCGAAGTGGAGCGGGTGGAGGCGACCGACCTGATCGTCCGTGCCACCGCCAAGCAGGCGCGGGTGCCCAGCTATATGGGCGCGCGGCTGGCGATCACCGCCAACTTGGCCGATCGCGTCCGGTCCTTTCTGTTCGATCGCGGCCAATGGGCGCGCTTTCCCGCCGATGTACGCGAGTGGCTGGAGACGCAGGACCGACGGTCGACCCTGCCCGCGCCGGGCCAGCTGCTTGTCGAGACCTTCCCGCACGAAGGTCGCCACCATCTGGTCATCTACAGCTTCGAAGGCTGGAACGCGCACCAGTCGCTCGGCATGCTGGTCACGCGGCGGATGGAGGCGATGGGGCTCAAGCCGCTGGGCTTCGTCGCCAACGACTATGCGCTGGCGGTGTACGGGCTGGAGAAGATCCTCGATCCGCGCCCGCTCTTCTCGCCCGACATCCTGGAACATGAATTCGTCGACTGGGTGCAGGGTTCGGCGCTGCTCAAGCGCGCCTTCCGCGAAGTGGCGATCATCGGCGGACTGGTCGAGCGTCAGCATCCCGGCAAGAAGAAGACGGGGCGGCAGGTCACCTTCTCCACCGACCTGATCTACGACGTGCTGCGCAAATACGAGCCCGATCATCTGCTGCTCCGCGCGGCCTGGGAAGACGCGCGCGCCAAGATGACCGATGTCGGCCGACTCGCCCGGCTGCTCGACGAAGCGGGCGCGCGGATGCTCCATGTCGATCTGGATCGGGTAAGCCCGATGGCGGTCCCGGTGCTGATCATGATCGGCCGCGAATCGGTCGCGCAAGGCACCACCGAAGACGCGCTGCTCGAAGAGGCGGAGGCGATCGCGGCCGAGGCGATGCGGCTCGATTGACCCCGTTCTTTTGCGGGATTGCTGCGCAACATCGACAGGCGTATGTTCTTCCAATGTTCGGAGTCTCGTCCTCGCTGGTCATGTGGGCCTTGCCGCTCGGCCTGCTGTCGAGCGGGCCTCTGTCAGGGCGGACCAATCCCGAAACGGCGCCCGCCGCCGGCCAGCCCGATGCGATCCAGCTGGCGCTGGGCGAGACCAGCGCGCGGCTCACCGTACCGGTCGCCATCACGCAGCAGGGACCGTATAATTTCATCATCGATACCGGCGCCGAGCGCACCGTGGTGTCGCGCGAGCTGGCGACGCGGCTGGGGCTCGCCGCGGGTGCTGCGGTCCATGTCACCTCGATGACGGGGCGCAGCCTCGCGACCACCGTGATCGTGCCCGACCTCAAGATCGAATCGATCGGCACCTCGCATCATATCATCGCGCCCGCCTTCGAGGCGCGGAATATCGGCGCCGCCGGGCTGCTCGGTATCGACACGCTGCGCGATCACGAGGTGACGATCGACTTCGACACCGGCACCATGGCGGTGCGCCCCAGCGTCAAGCGCAAGCGGAACGCGAAGCACGCCGCCGACGAGATCGTCGTTTCCGCCAAGGACCGGTTCGGCCAGCTGATCGTCACCGATGCCTATTATGGCAATGCGCGGGTGCAGGTGGTGCTCGATACCGGATCGCAGGTGACGATGGGCAATGACGCGCTGCGCCGCAAGGTCGGCAGGAGCGTCGGGGTGCTGCAGACGATCGAGCTGACCAGCGTCGACGGCGGCACCACCCTGGCGCAATATGGCCAGGTGCCGGCGATGCGGGTGAGCAATGTTGCGTTCGATGCGCTGCCGGTCGCCTTTGCCGAGGCCGAGCCGTTCAAGCGCTTCGGGCTCACCAAGCGGCCGGCGATCATGCTCGGCATGGATGCGATGCGCAGCTTCCGGCGAGTCGAGATCGATTTCCCCAACCGGCAGGTGCGCTTCTTCCTGCCGCGGGGCATGCGCGACAAGCGCGCCGATTTTGAGGCGCCGCTGCTGCCGCCGGGCCTGCGCAACCCAGCCCGCGATTGACTTTACCGGCCGGGTCTGATTGGCCTGACCATATGACCACGCTTTCGCGCGCGACGCTCGCCGGGCTTCCTGCCGGCATCCTCCGCCCCGGCCACGACCTGGCCGCGATCCGCACCGGCATCGTCCATTTCGGGCCCGGCGCCTTCCACCGTGCCCACCAGGCGGCGTTCATCGACAAGGTGCTGGACAGCGATCCGCGCTGGGGCATCGCCGCGGTGTCGCTGCGCAGCGGGACGACGACGGATGCGCTGAAGGCGCAGGATGGGCTCTACACGCTGGCGGTGATCGACCGCGAGCCCTCCACCCGCATCATCGCCGCGCATTCGGACGCGATCGGCCCGGGCGAGGGTGCCCGCCTGCGCGCGCTGCTCGCCAGCCCCGAGGTGCGGATCGCCACCAGCACGGTGACCGAGAAGGGCTATTGCCTGGGCGGCGACGGCACGCTCGACATGAATCACCCCGACATCGTCCATGATCGCGCGCGTCCGGAAGAGCCGGCAAGCGTGATCGGCTGGATCGTCACCGGGCTCGCCGATCGTCGCGCGGCCGGCGTGGCGCCCTTCGCGATGCTCTGCTGCGACAACATGACGGGCAATGGCGGCAAGCTCCGCGCCGCCTGCGTGGCGCTGGCGCGCGAATGGGATGCGGATCTGGCCGACTGGATCGCGGCCGAAGTCGCGTTCCCGGATTCAATGGTCGATTCGATCACGCCGGCCAGCGACGCGGCCTTTCTCGCCACGGTGGCGGACGCGCTCGGCGTCGAGGACAAGGCGGCGGTACAGCGCGAATCCTTCACCCAATGGGTGCTGCAGCGCTTCGACATGGCCGACGGCCCGGACCTCGCCGCGGCCGGCGTGACGCTGACCAGCGACGTGCGCGGCTATGAGCAGGCCAAGCTGCGCATCCTCAACGGCAGCCATTCGAGCCTCGCTTATATCGGCCTGCTGCTCGGCCACGAGACGGTGTTCGAGGCGATGTCGGACGAGGCGCTGGGCGGCTTCGTCACGCGGCTGGCGCATCAGGACATCGCGGCGTCGCTGGGCCCGGTCGATGGGCTGGACGTGCCCGGTTATGTCGATGCGGTGCTCGATCGATTCCGCAACCCGGCGATCCGGCACCTGCTGGCGCAGATCGCCTGGGATGGCTCGCAGAAGCTGCCGTATCGGCTGCTGGACACGACGGCGGCGGCGCTGGATGCCGGGCGGTCGGTCGAGCGGTTGGTGGTGCCGGTGGCGGCGTGGATCGCGTTTCTCGGCAACAAGGCCAAGGCGGGCGAGACGATCACCGACCCGCTGGCGGATGTCCTCGCTGCGGCGGCGACCGATGCGGCGCCGGTAGAGGCGGTGCTGGCGCTGCGCCAAGTCTTCCCGGCGCGGGTGGCCGAGGATGCGCGGTATCGCGAGGCGCTGGGCGCGGCGTTCTCCGCGATCCAGGCGGGCAAGCTCGGCGACTTGCTCGCGGGCTGATCCTCCTTCTTCTTCTAAATCCCCCTCCCGCAAGCGGGAGGGGGGAAGAAGTGGCTATCGCGCCTGCCGCCGGGTGTAGAGATACAGCCCCGCGGTGATCGCCAGGAACAGCGCCGTGCCGCCCGCCAGCGCCACGCCCGCAAAGCCTGGCCCGACCAGCGCGAGCGGAGACTCGCTCCCCGTCTCGTACACGATGCCCGCGTAGAGCACCCCGAACAGGCTGTCGCCGACGATCATGCCCGTCGCCATTAGCACGCCCATCCGCTTGACGAACTCGGGGTCGCGGGCGCGCTCGGCGGCACGGTCGTAGAACCAGCCGATCACCGCGCCGACCACCACGGTCAGCGTCACGCCCATCGGCAGGTAGATGCCGAGGCCCACCGCGAGCGGCGGCAGGCGCAGCTTGGTGGTGCGCGCCAGCAGCTCGTCGACCAGGATCACGCCCGCGCCGATCAGCGCGCCCACGCCGATCAGGTCCCAGCGCAGGTCGCCGCCCAGCACGCCCTTGGCGAGCGACGAGATCAGCGCCGCCTGCGGGGCCGGCAGCGCGTCGGCGCTGGCACCCGCCACGCCGGCAAAGCCGAACGAGGCGTTGAGCACGCTCAGCACCGGCGGGATGACCAGGCTGCCGAAGATCACGCCGAAGATCAGTGCGACCTGCTGCTTCCAGGGCGTCGCGCCGACCAGCTGGCCGGTCTTGAGGTCCTGCAGATTGTCGTTGGAGATGGTCGCCACGCCGAACACGATGCCGGTGACGATCAGCGCATAGGCGATCAGCGCCTGGGTGGTGTCGGGGTCGAGATTGCGGCCATACAGCCCCACCAGCATCAGCGAAGCCGCGACGACCGAGAGGATGCCGATCCCCGAGACTGGGCTGTTCGACGCGCCGATCAGGCCCGCCATATAGCCGCACACCGACGCGATCACGAGCCCGACGACCAGCACGAACGCCAGCGACCCCGCCACCAGCAGCCCCGCCGAGGCGGAGAGCGGGCCCGCCGCCAGCACGCTCCACAGCAGCCAGCCGATCGGCAGCAGCATGCCGAGCGTGACGATCGCGACGATGCCGATCGGCAGGTCGCGCTCGCCGATCGCCACGGCCGCACCGCCGCGCGCAGCGGCAGACGCTGCCAGCGACGAGCGGATGCCGCCGATCACCGGCCCGATGATCTTGAGCAAGGTCCAGATCGCCGCCATCCCGATCGTGCCCGCGCCGAGAAAGCGCACATCGCTGCGGAACACGGCGTTCGCCACTTCCTCCGCCGCGCCGGGCATCCCGGCGCTCAGAATCGGCAGCGCGATCCACCAGCCGATCGCGATGCCGACCAGGATGGCGATGCCGACGGTGAGACCGATCAGGTGCCCCGCGCCGATCAGCGCGAACTGCAGCCCGCCGATGACGCCGGTCGAGCCCGCGCCCGCCTTGAAGAACAGCGCGCCCTCCTCGGCCGCCAGCCGCATCCGCGTGACCAGCGCGAAGCCCGCCGCCGCGACCGCGTTGACCACGATCACCTTCAGCCCGCGCGCGCTCTCTTCCGCACCCTCGCGGCTGCCGGCACCGACCTGCAGCACCTCGGCGGCGGCGCGGCCCTCGGGATAGGGGAGGTCGGGCGAGTCGACCACCAGCGCACGCCGCAGCGGCACCGAGAACATCACGCCGAGGATGCCGCCGAACATCGTGATCGCGGCGGTCTCGACATAGGGGAAGCCGTTCCACCAGCCGATCATCACCAGGCCCGGCAGCACGAAGATGATCGCGGCCAGCGTCCCCGCCGCGCTGGCGACGGTCTGGACGATATTGTTCTCGAGGATGGTCGAGCCGGGGAAGAATCGCAGGATCGCCATCGAGATCACCGCGGCGGGGATCGAGGTGGCGAAGGTCAGCCCGATCTTCAGGCCGAGATAGACATTGGCGGCGGTGAACAGCAGCGTGATCGCGCCGCCGAGCAGCACGCCGCGCAGCGTGAGTTCAAGCGGCGCGCGGGCAGGGGCTATGGCCATGCGCTAGAGGCTCCGAATGGGGGTGGGGGCGGGGCGTGCGAAACCGCGCCACCGCTGCACGCAGTGGCCCATCCGGATCAGCATGGGCGCCCTCGCCGTCGCATGGCCGGCACCGTGGCACCGGCGGCTCCGAAAGGACAGGCTTTTCCGGCTGTTCAGCCGCGGAACAGCCCGCCCAGCACCCCGCGCACCACCTGCCCCAGCACCCCGCCGCCGCCCTTGCTGCCGAACACCGCCTTGCTGACTTCGTTCGCCACCGCGCGGCCCGCCGCCGACGAGGCCGAGCGCGTGGCCGAGCGGATCGCGCGGTTGAGCGGGTTGTTCGCAGCCTCGCGCTCGGCGGCGATGCGGGCGCGTTCCTCCTCCTTGGCGCGGCGCGCGTCTTCCTTGGCTTGCGCGGCGGCGGCCTTTTCCGCAGCGTCTCGCGCCTGGGCCTCCGCGGCAGCGGCGCTCGCCTCGGCGCGCTTGGCGGCGAGCAATTCCTCGGCGGATTCGCGGTCGATCGCGGTGTCGTAGCTGGCGCCGACCGCATCGGTCTCGACCAGGATCTTGCGCTCGTCCGCCGCCAGCGGGCCGACCCGCGAGGCGGGCGGGCGGATCAGGGTGCGCGATACCGGTGCGGGCGATCCGTCCGCCTGGAGCAGCGAGACCAGCGCCTCGCCTACCGCCAGCTCGGTGATCGCGGTCGCCACGTCGAGCCCGGGGCTGGCCCGGAAGGTCTCGGCGGCGGCGCGGATCGCCTTCTGGTCGCGCGGGGTGAAGGCACGCAGCGCATGCTGGACGCGGTTGCCCAGCTGGGCGGCCACATCCTCGGGGATGTCGATCGGATTTTGCGTCACGAAATAGACGCCGACGCCCTTGGAGCGGATCAGCCGCACCACCTGCTCGATCTTCTCGAGCAACGCCTTGGGCGCATCGTCGAACAGCAAATGCGCCTCGTCGAAGAAGAAGACGAGCACCGGCTTGTCGGGATCGCCGATTTCGGGGAGCGTCTCGAACAGTTCGGAGAGCAGCCAGAGCAGGAAGCTGGCATAGAGCCGCGGGCTCGCCATCAGCTTGTCGGCGGCGAGGATGTTGATCACGCCGCGGCCGCTATCGTCGTGCGCCAGGAAATCCTGGATGCTGAGCGCCGGCTCGCCGAAGAAATGGCTGCCGCCCTGGCTGCGCAGCTGGAGCAGCTGGCGCTGGATCGCGCCGACGCTCTGCTTCGAGACATTGCCATAGGTCGTCGAAAGTTCGTCCCCGCGCTCGGCGCAGTGCGCCAGCATCGCCTGCAGGTCGTCGAGGTCGAGCAGCAGCAGCCCCTCGGCATCGGCGACGTGGAAGGCGATGGTCAGCACGCCTTCCTGCACCTCGTTGAGGTCCATCAACCGGGCGAGCAGCAGCGGGCCCATTTCGGAGACGGTGGCGCGGATCGGGTGCCCCTGCTCGCCGAACAGGTCCCAGAGCTGCACCGGCATCGCCTGGTATTTCCAGTCGCTGTCGCCGATCGCTTCCGCCCGCGCGGCAAAGGCGGCATGCGGCTTGGCGAGCGGCGACCCGGCCATGCCGAGCCCGCCCAGATCGCCTTTCACGTCGGCCACGAACACCGGCACGCCGGCGGCGGAGAAACCCTCGGCCAGGCCCTGCAGCGTCACCGTCTTGCCGGTGCCGGTCGCCCCCGCGATCAGCCCGTGGCGATTGGCGCGGCGCAGGTTGAGTTCGATCCGCGCCTCCCCGGCCGCTCCAACGAAAAGGCCCGTCTCTTCCGCCATTTCCCGCTCCTTTGTGGAGGCGCAGCCATAGGGAAGAAACGGGCCTTGGTCAGCCGTTTTGCGGCAAATCAGTTCCCGGCGAGACCGACCGGGATATAGTTGCCGATGTTCTTGCGCTGGATGTAGAGGACCACCTGCTTGCGGCCCGCTGCCTTGGCGGCCGCGGCGACCTTGCTGAGGTCTGCTGCGGTGCGCACCGGCTGCTGGTTGATCGAGACGATCACGTCGCCGCGCTGCAGGCCCTTGCCGGCCGCATCGCTGCTCGGGTTGACGCCGAGGATCACCACGCCGCCGATCGAGGGATCGACGCCGATCGAGCGCGCGATCTGCGGGGTCAGCGGCGTGACGCCGATGCCGAGCAGCGCGGTGGGCGCGGTGGCGGCGCTGCCGCCGTTGTCGCCATCATCGCCGTCGGTGCCGTCCTGGTCGCTCGGATCGAACTGGGCGAGCTGCTCTTCCGGCGGGCGGGTGCCGACGGTGACGTTGACGGTCTGGCGCTTGCCGTCGCGGATCAGCTCGATCGGGATACGCGTGCCCGGGGTGACGTTGCTGACGATGTAGGACAAGGTCTGGTCCGGGGTCACGTCCTTGCCGTTGACCTTGACGATCACGTCGCCCTGCTTGATCCCCGCCTTCTCGGCCGGCTGGCCCGGCTCGACGCGCGCGACCAGCGTGCCGCGGTCCGACGGCAGGCCGAAGCCGGCCGCCAGGTCCTTGGTCAGGTCCTGCATCGCGATGCCGAGATAGCCGCGGGTGATCGTCTGGCCCTTCATCAGCTTGTCGATGATCGGCTTGGCTTCCTCCGCCGGGATCGCGAAGCCGATGCCGACATTGCCGCCGGTGGGCGAGAGGATCTGCGAGTTGATGCCGATCACGTTGCCGTTCAGGTCGAACATCGGGCCGCCCGAATTGCCGCGGTTGATCGAAGCATCGGTCTGGATGAAGCGGTCATAGGCGCCGGTGCCGGTGACGCGGTGCGTCGCCGAGATGATGCCGGAAGTGACGGTGCCGCCCAGGCCGAACGGATTGCCGATCGCCAGGATCCAGTCGCCGACGCGGGCGCGGGCCGAATCGCCGAACTTGACGAAGGGCAGGTTCGCGCCGTCGATCTTGAGCACCGCGAGGTCCGACGCCTGATCATGGCCGATCAGCTTCGCCTTGAAATCGCGCCCGTCGGCCAGCGTGACGGTGATCGATTCGACTACCGCGCCCTGCGCACCCGCCGAGATCACATGGTTGTTGGTGACGACATAGCCGTCGGCCGAGATGATGAAGCCCGAGCCGAGCGACTGCGCCTCGCGCGTCACCGACTGGCCCTGGCCCAGGCCGAACATCTCGAACGGCGTGCCGGCGAACGGATTGGCGTTCACCTTCACGCGCTGCGTGGTCGAGATGTTGACGACCGCCGGCTGGAGACGGGCAACGAGATCGGCGAAGCTCATCGGCGCGCCGGCCTTGGGGGCCATCGCCTGGATGGTGCCCGGCTCGTTCTGCGCGGTCTGCGCGCCGGCGGGCTGGTTGAGCGAGAGCGCGGTGGCGGCGCCACCCAGCAGGATCGCGGTAGTCAAGGCGTAGGCGTAACGCACGGGGTCATTTCCTCTCGAAAGGAATGGTGTTCGTCTCAAACCGCGCTTCTACCCAGCGCGGCTGAACCTGATTTGAATATGAACGAGCGGACAGACTCATCGTTGCCCGGTGAACTCCCGCAGATAGGCGTTGTTCGGCGACAGGATGATCTGGCTCTCGCCCTTGGCGTCCGGGCTCAGGAAGGTGGTCCGGTACGACTGCATCGCGCGGTAGAAGTCGTAGAATTGCGGATCCTTGTTGAACGCCGCCGCATAGATCTGCGCCGCCTGCGCCTGCGCGTTGGCACGGATGATCTGCGCGTCCTTGAGGCCTTGCGCCTTGATCGTCTCCGCCTCCTGGCGGCGCGCGGTGGCCATGCGGGTGAGCGCGCTGGTCAGCGGCGAGCCCGAGGGCAGCTCTGTCTGCTTGATCCGCACGTCGACGATCTGCACGCCATACTGGCTGGCGAGCCGCTGGAGCGAATCCTGGACATTGTCCATCACCTGGCCGCGCTCGGGGCTGAGCAGCGTGCTCGACCGGCGTTTGCCCAGCTCGTTGCGCAGCGACGAGCGCAGCAGCGGCTGGAGCTGTTCGCGCAGCCGCTCCTCGGTGCCCACCGTCACCACCATCCGCAGCGGATCGGTGACGCGGTAGCGGGCATAGGCGTCGATCTCCAGCCGCAGCTGGTCGGTCGACAGCACGGGCTCGTCGGGCAGGTCGACGTCGAGGATCCGCTTGTCGACCCACACCAGGCGGTCGACGAACGGGATGCGGAACACCGGGCCGGCATTGGTGCGGCCGAAGCCCTCGCCGGCCTTGTAGGCGTTGACCGTGCGGTACGGCTTCTCCAGCCGCAGCACGACGACCTGCTTGGTTTCCGGCACGATCGCCACGGTGCTCATCAGCACGATCAGCACGACGATCACGCCGACGACGAGCGCGATCGGGTTGCGGGCCCAGGCGATCACTTGGCGCCTCCCGAATTCTGCGCATCGGCCGGCGCATTGCCCCGGCGCAGCGCCGGCAGCGGCAGGTAGCTGTTCACGCCCGGTGCCTCGACGATCGTCTTGTTGGTGTTGGCCAGCACGGCCTCCATGGTTTCGTAATAGAGCCGGCGCTTGGTCACTTCGGGGGCCAGCTTGTACTGTTCGTAGATCTTGTCGAACTCGGCGGCCTCGCCCTGCGACGCGGCGATCACGCGCTGGGCATAGGCATTGGCGTTGTTGCGGTTCGATTCGGCTTCCTGCTGCGCGGCGGTGACGGCCTTGAAGTCGTCGTCGACCTGCGCGGGGGCGGCGGCCTTCTGGATCGCGACGCCCTGGATGCGAATGCCCGCGCCATATTCGTCGAGGATCTTCTGCATCGCCACCTGCGCCTCGGCTTCGATCTGCGAGCGGCCTTCGCCGATCGCGTCGTTGAGGCTGGTGGTGGAGATCACCGCGCGCATCGCGCTTTCCGCCGTGGCACGCACCGTCTCGCGCGGATCGGCGATCTGGAACACATAGGCCGAGGCGCTGCGCACGTCCCAGCGGACCGAATAGGCGAGGTCGACGATGTTCTGATCGCCGGTCAGCATCAGATTCTCGCCGCTGTTCGGGAAATTCTCGGTGCGGATGTTTCCGACATCGACGACGTCGACCAGCTGGAAGGGGGCGGGCAAGGTGAACTGGATGCCCGGATCGAGCGTGCCCGAATAGCGGCCGAGGAAGGTGACCACGCCCTTCTCGCGGGGCCCGATCGGGTGGATCGAGGTGTAGAGCACCCAAACCGCCAGCAAGCCGGCGATGATCAGCAGCCAGAGCCGCGCGCCGGTGGGCACGCCGGGGAGGCCACCGCTACCGCCGCCGCTGCGGGCCCGCCGCCACAGCTCGTCGAGCGCGCTGGGCGAACCGGCGCGCGAGCGCCGGCCCTCGGGCGGGACGGACCACGGGTTGCGCGGGCCCCCGCCATTGCCGTCATCCTTGTCCGAGCCGCCGCCCCAGGGGCTTTTCGGCGGCTCGTTGTGGAAGGTGCCGGACAGCGCGTCGCGGCCAGAACTATTCACCATGCCAACCTTTATAAGCAGGGCGACGCGGATTTACAGTGGCGTCGGACGATTGTGTACCTATGTGCCGCCGCATGACTGATCCGCAGGACCTTTCCGCCGCCCTCGCCCCCGTGTCCGCCGGCCGCGCCACGGTGCGCCTGGAGGGCGGCCGCGCCAATGTCGTGCTCGACGTGACCGGCCTCGCGCCCGAGACCCGCGACGCACTCGAAGCCGAGGTGCGCAGCGCCGCCGCCGCGCTGCCGGGCGTGGCCGAAGTGCGCATTCTTCTCACCAGCGAGCGGCGCACCCGCCGCATCCTCGCCGTCGCCAGCGGCAAGGGCGGGGTCGGCAAGTCGACCGTCGCCGCCAATCTCGCCATCGCGCTCGCGCGGCGCGGGCTCAGGGTCGGGCTGGTCGATGCCGACATCTACGGCCCCTCGCAGCCCAAGTTGCTGGGGGTCGAGGGCGTGAAGCCGCAGGCGCGTGACAAAGTATTGCTGCCGATCGAAACCCCGTTCGGGCTCAGGATGCTGTCGATGGGCGGGCTCGTCGCCGAGGGGCAGGCGATCGCCTGGCGCGGGCCGATGGCGGGCGGCGCGCTCGGCCAGATGGTCGATGCCGATTGGGGCGATACCGAGCTGCTCGTGCTCGACCTGCCGCCCGGCACCGGCGACGTGCAGCTGACGATGATCCAGAAGCACAAGCCCGCTGGCGCGGTGATCGTCTCGACGCCGCAGGACTTGGCGCTGATCGACGCGACCCGCGCGATCGACCTGTTCAACAAGGCCGGCGTGCCGATCGTGGGCCTCGTCGAGAACATGGCGGGCTATTGCTGCCCGCATTGCGGCGGTGTCTCCGATCCGTTCGGCAGCGGCGGGGCGGAGAAGGCGGCGGGGGCGCTGGGCATCCCGTTCCTCGCCCGCATCCCGCTGGCGATGGAAATCCGCGCCGCTTCGGATGCAGGCACGCCCCCCGCCGCCGGCGATACGGACTCTTCCGGATCCTTTGTAACGCTCGCCGATTCGGTCTATGAATGGCTAAAGAGGTGATGCATGCCGCTGACGCGTGACGAAGACATCCGCACCCTGCTCGAGGAAACGCGCACCATCGCGATGGTCGGCGCGTCCGATCGTCCCAATCGACCCAGCAATGGCGTGATGCTGCTGCTGCAGCGGCACGGCTACCGCGTCATCCCGGTCAATCCGCGCATTACCGGTGAACATATTCACGGCGAGTTCGTCTTCCGCGAGCTCGACCAGATCGGCGTGCCGCTCGACATGGTCGATATCTTCCGCAAGTCGGCGGATGCCGGCGCGGTGGTCGATGCGGCGATCGCGGCGGGTGCCAAGTCGGTATGGATGCAGCTCGACGTGATCGACCATGACGCCGCGGCCCGCGCCGAGGCGGCGGGGCTCAAGGTGGTGATGGACCGCTGCCCGGCGATCGAGATCCGCCGCCTCGGCCTGGCGCCGCTCGCCGCCGCCTGATCAGAGCGCGGCGAGCGCCGTGCGCAGCCGCGCCACGTCGCGGGTGTCCTGATAGAGGCCCAGCCCGATCCGCAGCACGTCGCCGCGCACGTCGGTGACGATCTCGTCCGCCAGCAGCGCCGCCTGCCACGCGGCCGCTTGCCGGCTGCGCAGCGCGACGAAACGCGCCTGCGGCGCCTCCGGCGCGGCGGGGTTGATCCGCTCGGCGTCGAGGGGCAAGTCCTCCAGCAGCTGCATCCGAAGCGGCGCGACATGGGCGTTGATCGCCGCCGTCGTCAGCCCCTCGCGCGCCAGCATCTCGCGCACCGCGACGAAGCGGTAGAGCCCCGACGGATCGAAGGTCGCGCCGAGGAAGCGGCGGGCGTCGGGCGCATAGCCGATCCGGCCCGGCGGCAGCGCGAGGTCCTCGAACTCGGCATACCAGCCGGTGATCTCCGGCCGCGGCCCGAAGCCGGGCGGCGCGTGGAGGAAGCCGACGCCTTCGCCCGCCATCGCGTATTTGTACCCGCCCGCGACGTAGAACACCCGGTCCGCCACCGCCGACAGGTCGGTCTCGACGGCCATGAAGCCGTGATAGCCGTCGATCAGCACCCAGGGGCCCTCGGGCCGCGCCAGCGCCGCGAGGTCGGCAAGCCCATCGAAGATACGACCGGTGCCGAACTGGACATGGCTCGCCACGATCAGGTCGAACCCGCCCGCTCGCGCCGTCGCGACGATCTCCCCCATCGGTACCCGGGTGACCACCGCCGCGCCCGACTCCTCCCAGCGCAGCGACTGGCGGCGGAAGCTGTGGAACTCGCCGTCTGTGGCGAGGATGCGCAGCGGCCTGCGCGGCGCCATGGCGGAGACGATCCGCAGCAGCAGCTCGTGCGTGTTCGACGCGAACACCACCGTCGACGGATCGGGCAGGTGCAGCTCGGCGGCGACATGCGCCTGGGCGGCGGGCCAGATTGCATCCATCACCCGGCCCCACTTCCGGTCGGCGAGCCGCGCGGCATCGTCCCACGCCGCCTGCTGGCCGAGCCACGAGGCGTCGGGCCAGAGGTGATGGCTGTGCGCGGCGAAGTGCAGCCGGTCGGGCGCGGCGGCCAGCGACCGCTGGAACAAATGCTTGAAGCTGCTCACAGGTCTGTCCGGAGCGACCAGAGTTCGGGAAAGGCGCGCTTGGCGAGCGTCGATTCGAGATAGGACACGCCCGGCGTGCCCCCGGTGCCCGGCTTGCCGCCGATCACCCGGCTGACGGTGAGGACGTGCTTGTGCCGCCAGGTCGCCATCGCGTCGTCGATATCGACCAGCTTTTCGGCCAGCTGGTACAGGTCCCAGTAGCGATTGGTGTCGCGGTACACCTGGCCCCAGGCGGCGCGGACCGCGTCGTTCGGCTGATAGGGTGTTGGCCAGTCGCGGCGCAGCACGGCATCGGGCAGCGCGAACCCGGCGGCGGCGAGCGCGGCATTGGCATCGTCCCACAGGCTCGGCAGCGCGGCGGCCTCGTCGGTCAGCGGCCCCGGCACCCCGCCGCCGCGCAGGCCCAGCATCGTCTCGACCGCGCGGAACTGGTCCGACTGGAAGCCCGAGCTGCCGCCGAGCACCGAGCGAAAGCGGGTATAGTCGCTGGGCGTCATCGTCGCGAGCACGTCCCAGCTCAGCGTCATCACCGCCTGGATGCGGCTCACCCGCGCCAGGCCCTTATACGCCTCGATCAGCTTGCCCGCGCGGACCAGCCCCTTGGCGAGGTGCAGCTCGGCGAGGATCTGCTTGAGCCACAGCTCCTTGGTCTGATGGATGATGATGAACAGCAGCTCGTCATGCCGGTCCGACAGCGGATGCTGGGCGGCGAGCAGCTGGTCGAGGGCGAGATAGCGCCCATAGGTCATGCCTTCGGTCATGGCGGCGACGCTAGCAGCGGGGCGGGAAACGGCAATGGGGGGGCGTGTAGCCGCACACGCGAGCTTTTCCCGCGCCAGAACCGGCGGATGTCGGCGGAGAGTGGCTGTCCGGCTCGTGCGCGGCAATCTCGTCAGACGCCCTTACGGACGTGAGATTGATTCACAGGAAGGGACGGGTCTTCATGAGGGCGCTGGCATTTAGCCGCCGCGACTGCATTCTCCCACCGTTCGTAGTTTTCGGAGCTCTCCGGCGGCGACGAGTGGCAGATTTCTGGCTCTTGGCGGTGACAGCCTGAGGCCGCAATCAGCGCCACCTCCATGAGTGCTTTGCAGACCCATCTCATCCCAGCAGTGTCACATGTGGCACGGTCTAGCGGCAAGTGGTGGGAAGCTGCCGTCCGTTGTAAGCAGCCGTGATGACCGAGGATAGCGCCACTACCGAAGAATTTCGCCGCGATTGGGCGCGGTATCACTCGACCTGCCTGCCGCTAGGATGGATGCTCCGCAACAGGGAAGGATCGCCATGGGTTCGGTTTCACGCCCTTCCCGGTTCCAAGAGGTACGCAGACAACAAAGCGGAACGGGGCATCATTCTTTCGCGAGCGTATGCTTTGGGCGACTCGTTGCTCGGGGCGGACCAGTGGTGCTGGGTTGTTGAGGGTGAGATCGGTGATCCCTCTGCAACGAGCGAGGTAGCGTATTCTGGGACCGAGACCGATGATCCCGACGATCCCGTTTGGAGCTTTTCCGTCCGCCGCGAACGTTGGCGGGCGGGAGCGAGCGATGCCAAGCTGCTGTCAATTGCTGACGACGCGCCACGGCGGGTGATCTGGATGAGGTGCGAAAATGGTGCGGTGTTTGCGCCCTACGATGGCGGCTTCGATCTGTTTCCAACCTCGTGGGAAGCCGTGAACCAGTTGCAGGCGGCATGGCCCGACTGGCTCTCCGATCATCCTGCGGGACTTTGACGATCGATCTAAGAGTGGGCTCTGGGCGAAAGCTGCCGGCCCTTTGGCGCCGACCCTTCGGAACCGTTACCGCTACCACCACCCGCTCCCCTACCAACGTCCCCTTTCCCTCCCCGCCGCACCGCGCTAAGGCCCCTCGCGAATCTTCGCATTCGCAGCACCCCCGACGGTGCGCCCGCGTGGCCTATAATGGGCTGCGTCCACCGAGCGCCCGGCGGACCTAATTAGGGAAAGGACCCCGCGCCTCATGACCGCCATCGGCAACGATACGCTCGGCACGCGTGACTCGCTCACCGTCGCCGGCAAGACCTACAGCTTCTACTCGCTCCCCAAGGCGGCGGCGAAGCTCGGCGACGTCAGCCGCCTGCCCTTCTCGATGAAGGTGCTGCTGGAGAACATGCTCCGCTTCGACGACGGCGTGACCGTCACCCCCGAGGATGCCCAGGCCATCGTCGACTGGCAGCAGAACCCCAAGGCCCCCAGCCGTGAGATCCAGTATCGCCCTGCGCGCGTGCTGATGCAGGACTTCACCGGCGTGCCCTGCGTGGTCGACTTGGCGGCGATGCGCGACGCGATCACCAAGCTCGGCGGCGACGCGGCCAAGATCAACCCGCTGGTGCCGGTGCACCTCGTGATCGACCACTCGGTGATGGTCGACGAGTTCGGCACGCCCCAGGCGTTCGATGACAACGTCAAGCTCGAGTACGAGCGCAATGCCGAGCGCTACGAGTTCCTCAAGTGGGGCTCCAAGGCGCTCAACAATTTCTCGGTGGTCCCGCCGGGCACCGGCATCTGCCACCAGGTGAACCTCGAATATATCGCCCAGTCAATCTGGTCGTCGGTCGCGCCCGATGGTGCCACGATCGCCTATCCGGACACGCTGGTCGGCACCGACAGCCACACCACCATGGTCAACGGCCTGGGCGTGCTCGGCTGGGGCGTGGGCGGCATCGAGGCGGAAGCCGCGATGCTCGGCCAGCCGGTGTCGATGCTGATCCCCGAAGTCGTCGGCTTCAAGCTCACCGGCAAGCTGGCCGAGGGCATCACCGCGACCGACCTGGTGCTCACCGTCACCCAGATGCTGCGCGCCAAGGGCGTCGTCGGCCGCTTCGTCGAGTTCTACGGCCCCGGCCTGCACGCGATGACGCTCGCCGATCGTGCGACCATCGCCAACATGGCGCCGGAATATGGCGCGACCTGCGGCTTCTTCCCGATCGACGACAAGACGCTCGACTATATGCGCCTCACCGGCCGCAGCGAAGAGAATGTCGCGCTGGTCGAAGCCTATGCCAAGGCGCAGGGCATGTGGCACGGCGAGGATGCGGTGGAGCCGATCTTCACCGATACGCTCGAGCTCGACATGTCGACCGTGCGTCCGTCGCTCGCCGGCCCGAAGCGTCCGCAGGACCGCGTCAGCCTCGACAGCGTCGACGAAGTGTTCAACGGCGACCTGACCAAGGTGTACAAGAAGGAGCAGCCCGCGCGCGTTGGCGTCGAGGGTCGCGACCATGACATCGGCGACGGCGACGTGGTGATCGCCGCGATCACCAGCTGCACCAACACCTCGAACCCGTCGGTGCTGATCGCCGCCGGTCTCGTCGCCCGCAAGGCGCGCGAAAAGGGCCTGACCCGCAAGCCGTGGGTGAAGACCTCGCTCGCCCCGGGCTCGCAGGTGGTCACTGATTACCTCAACAAGGCCGGCCTCACCGAGGATCTGGACGCGATCGGCTTCAACCTGGTCGGCTATGGCTGCACCACCTGCATCGGCAACTCGGGTCCGCTCGCCGAGCCGATTTCGGCCGCGATCAACGGCAACGACATCGTCGCCGCCTCGGTGCTGTCGGGCAACCGCAACTTCGAGGGCCGCGTCTCGCCGGACGTCCGCGCCAACTTCCTCGCCTCGCCGCCGCTGGTCGTCGCCTATGCGCTGAAGGGCACGGTGACCGAAGACATGTACGAGACGCCGATCGGCACCGGTTCGGACGGCAACCCGGTGTTCCTCAAGGACATCTGGCCCTCGAACGAGGAGATCCAGGGCCTGATCAACGCCAACATCGACGACGAGATGTTCCGTTCGCGCTACGGCAACGTCTATCTCGGCGACAGCCACTGGCAGGGCATCTCGGTGACCGTGTCGGACACCTATGCCTGGCCGACCAGCTCAACCTACATCCACAACCCGCCCTATTTCGAGGGCATGTCGATGACCCCGGCACCGGTGCAGGACATCGTCGACGCCAAGCCGCTGGCGATCCTGGGCGATTCAATCACCACCGATCACATCTCGCCCGCCGGCAGCATCAAGGCGGATTCGCCCGCGGGCGCGTTCCTCCAGTCGCACCAGGTCGCCAAGAAGGACTTCAACAGCTACGGCGCGCGCCGCGGCAACGATGAAGTCATGGTCCGCGGCACCTTCGCCAACATCCGCATCAAGAACGAGATGGTGCCGGGCGTCGAAGGCGGCATGACCAAATATGCCGGCGAAGTGATGCCGATCTACGACGCCGCGATGCGCCACAAGGCGGACGGCACCGCGCTCGTCATCGTCGCGGGCAAGGAATATGGCACCGGCTCGTCGCGCGACTGGGCGGCGAAGGGCACCAACCTGCTCGGCGTGCGCGCGGTGATTACCGAGAGCTTCGAGCGTATCCACCGCTCGAACCTGGTCGGCATGGGCGTGCTGCCGCTGCAGTTCGCAGACGGCGTGACCCGCGAGACGCTGAAGCTGGACGGCTCGGAAACCTTCACCATCACCGGCGTCGCGGGTCTCCGCCCGCGCCAGGACGTGGAAGTGAAGCTGACCCGCGCCGACGGCTCGTCGGAAACCTTCCTCACCCGTTGCCGGATCGATACCGTCAACGAGCTGGAATATTTCCTCAACGGCGGCATCCTGCACTACGTGCTGCGCAAGCTCGCGGCCTGATCCGTCGCGAACCGCTAAAGACCGGCGTCCTCCGCAGGGAGGGCGCCGGTTTTTTTGTGCCTATGGTCCTTGTGCCAAAGTATTCACGAACGTGAAGATGTGTGATGTTCTTGTGACACAAGGTTTCACCAAAACAAAAAATTGTAACATTTCCCGCTTGACCGGGTGCCGCTGCCTCCATCACCTTGGTTAACGATCGGTAAACCGGGATTCGGTGCGATCGAAGTCATCGACCAAAATGGGGGTTCGGATGAAGACGACGAAGATCAAGGCGCTGCTCGCGACTGCCACGGCATTCGGACTGGCGATTACTGCGGCACAACCTGCGGCCGCGCAGACGAAGATCGTGCTCAACGACATCGGCGGCGTGACCGGATCGCCGGCGGAACTCGGCTTCAAGATCGCCGCGAGCTATTGGGAAAGCGTGCTCACCAACAACGTCACGCTGCACTTCGACGTCGGCTTCGCCAAGCTGGGCCCCAACATTCTGGGCGGTGCCAGCAGCAACCTCTACACCAATGTCGGGATCGACAGCTATTATGGCGCGCTCGCGGCCACCGGCACGTCGGCGCTGGACGCGAGCGTGCTCTCGCATCTCGCGCCGCTCAGCGGCTCGGGGAGCGTGTCGGCGATCGTGCCCAACTACGCCCAGCCCGCGACCCTGGACGGCGTCGCCGCCACGGGCACGCGCCTCACGCCGGATGGCAAGGCGATCAGCAACACCATGGCGCTCAGCACCGCCAATGCGCAGGCGCTGGGGGCTGCGGCGGCCGCGGTGGACGGCACGATTCGGTTCTCCAGCGATTTCGCGTTCGACTTCAATCCCACGGACGGGATCCAGGCCGGCACCATCGACTTCGTCGGCGTCGCCATCCACGAGATTGGCCATACGCTGGGCTTCCTAAGTGGCGCGGACGATTTCGATTATTCGGTCGGCTCGGGGTTCAAGACCGACAATTACTGGTGGGCCTATGCGCTCGACCTGTTCCGCTACAGCGGCGACGGCGAGCTGAACTGGGCGTTCGACCAGCCCTCCTATTTCTCGATCGACGGCGGCGCGACCGCCTTCCAGGGGGATGCCTATTTCTCGACCGGCGAGAATAATGGCGATGGCTGGCAGGCGTCGCACTGGAAGGCGAACAACACCTGCAGCAACTATGTCGGCGTGATGAATCCCTATACCTGTTTCGGGCAGATGGACGAAGTCACCGCCGCCGATCTCGCGCTGATGGATGCGATCGGCTGGAACCTGAACGTCGATGTCCTCGCCAACGGGGGCTATAACTTCACCACCAAGGATGTCGCCCAGGCCTGGATCGCCGCCGGCGGCGCGGTGCCGGAACCGGAAAGCTGGACGATGCTGATCCTCGGCTTCGGCGCGATCGGCGGCATGATGCGCTATCGCAACCGTTCGCGGCAGGTTCGCTTCGCCTGACAGGCATGCTATAACGTATTGGACGGCCTCGCTTCTTCGGAAGCGAGGCCGTTTTTTGTGGTACGTTATGTCGGCCGATCCGTCCGTTTCGCACCCAGCTTCGCTTTTCCGTTGCCCGCATTCCGCGCAAACTGTGCGCCAGAAATGCCGCGCTCGGGCGGCGGGGAAGGGCTCTGATGCGCATGGGGACGCTACAGCTATTTGCCGCCAGCGCGGTGGCGCTGCTGGCGCTTGCGACGCCGGCCGGAGCGCAGACTCATATCATCCTGCACGACATCGGTGGTGTAACGGGTTCGCCGGCCGACAGGGCATTCAAGATCGCGGCGAGCTATTGGGAATCGGTCCTCACCAACAACGCGACGATTCACATCAATGTCGGATTCCAGGCGCTCGACCCAGACGATCTGGGAGGGACCAGCTTCCGCTATTATGATGGCATCACCATCGCCAGCTACCAGAATGCGTTGGCGGTGACGGGTACCACCGCCCTGGATGCGCAGGCCGCGAGCCACTTCCAGCCGCTGAGCAGCGCCGGCACGCCGACCGTGCTGATCCCCGCCTATGACGACCCCGTTAAAAAGGACGGCGTCGCCACCGCGGGCACGCGCGTCGCTCCCGACGGCAGCATCATCGGCAGCACCATCGCGCTGACCGGGGCCAATCTGAAGGCGCTGGTGAACAATGTGAGTGGCCTGGATGCGGAGATCATCTTTTCGAGTGTGCAGGCGTTCGACTTCAACCCGGCGGACGGGATCAGTGCCGGAAGCTACGACTTCATCGGTACGGCAATCCACGAGATCGGGCATGCACTGGGCTTTACCAGCGGCGTCGACACGTTCGACAATGTCGTGGGTCCGGTCCAGCGTATCGACAACATTCCGGTTGCTTATGGGATGGACCTGTTCCGCTACTCCGCCCCCGGCCAACTCGACTGGGGATTCAATGCACCCGCTTATTTCTCGCTCGACGGCGGGGCGACGGCGCTTGGCGGTAACGCCTATTTCTCGACCGGCGAATATAATGGCGATGGCTGGCAGGCCTCGCACTGGAAGGTCGTAGGCGGCTGCACCGGCTTTATCGGGATGATGAATCCCTATTCGTGCGATGGCACGGTCGATGTGGTGACGGCGGCCGACCTGGCGGTATTCGACGCGATCGGCTGGAACCTGAACGTCAACCTGTTGGCAAACCCAACATATCAAATGTCGACGGCGCAGATCTACCAAGCGTACAATATCGCGCACCCGTTCGGAACTTTTGCGCCCGTGCCGGAGCCGGCGGCGTGGGCAATGCTCATCGCGGGCTTCGGCTGCGTCGGCATGGCGAGGCGCTACTCGATCTCCAAGCTTCGCGATCAGCGTTTGGTGCTGAGGATTC
The DNA here is from genome assembly GCF_003950455.1 of Sphingomonas sp. ABOLE. Taxonomy (NCBI): domain Bacteria; kingdom Pseudomonadati; phylum Pseudomonadota; class Alphaproteobacteria; order Sphingomonadales; family Sphingomonadaceae; genus Sphingomonas; species Sphingomonas sp. ABOLE. The sequence continues at coordinate 28,638 of NZ_QQWY01000010.1, read as the reverse complement.
CGCTCGCCTTTTTGGTACCGGTCGTGGCCGGCGTGCTGATGGGGGGATTGTAGACCGAGCGACGGCCTATGGGGCACGTCGCCGTTGCCCTGGCTGCGGTCGAGCCGGGCCCCGCGGTGCTCCGCGAAGCCCGGTGCCGCTCAGCGGCCGATGCCGAGCAGTTCGATCTTGAACAGCAAGGTCGCGCCGCCCGGGATCGGGCCTTTACCCTGGAAGCCATAGCCCAGCTCGGCTGGGACCGCGATTTCGATGGTATCCCCCACGCCCATCAACGGTACGGCGATCTGCCAGGCGCGGATCAGCCGGTCGAGCGGAAAGCGCGCGGGCGGGCCGCCGTACGAGCTGTCGAACTCGCTGCCGTCGACGAAGGTGCCGGCATAGTGCAGCGTCACCATGTCGCTGACGCTCGGGTGCTGGCCCGAGCCGTCGCCCTTCACCCGCCGCCAGCGCAGGCCGCCTTCGAGCACGCGCCAGCCCTGTGCCGAGCCGCGGCTGGCGAGTGCAAGCGACTGGGCGCTCTGCCAGCGCAGATCCTGCGAGCGATCGACCGGGGCTTCCTGCGCCATGGCGGGGACGGCGAACAGCAGTGCCGCCGCTGCGAGCAGTGCGCGCGCCATCAGCCTAGCACCCGGCCGGCAACGGCGTCGAGCTTCGCCAGCAGCTGCGGATCGCGGCCTGAGGGGGCGGTGATCAGCGCCATGTCGAGGCAGGTGTCGATCGGCGAGGGCGCGCGTTCCTCGGGCAGGTTGCGCAGCAGGTGCATCACCATCTTCCGGGCCTTCTCCGCATTGTTCGAGAGCTGGGCGATCACTTGCGCCACGTCCACCGCTTCCTCGCCTTCGCGCCAGCAGTCATAATCGGTGACCATGCCAACCAGCGCATAGGGCAGCTCCGCCTCGCGGGCGAGCTTGGCCTCGGGCATCGCGGTCATGCCGATGATGTGGCAGCCCCAGCTGCGGTAGAGGTTGCTCTCGGCGCGGGTCGAGAATTGCGGGCCTTCCATCGCCAGATAGGTACCGCCGACATGGGTGGTGGCACCCGCCGCCTGCGCCGCCTCGGCCGCCAGCGCAGAGAAGCGCGGGCACACCGGATCGGCCATCGACACATGCGCGACCATGCCGGTGCCGAAGAAGCTGGAGGGACGACCCTTGGTGCGATCGATGAACTGGTCGGCGATGGTGAAGGTGCCCGGCGCGCGCTCCTCGGCCAGCGAGCCGACCGAGGAAACCGCCAGCACGTCGGTGACGCCCAGCCGCTTCAGCACGTCGATATTGGCCGGCACGTTGAGGTCCGAGGGGCTGATGCGGTGGCCGCGGCCGTGGCGGGGCAGGAACACCACCTTCACATGCCCGACATGGCCGACGAAGCAGGCATCCGATGGCGTGCCCCAGGGGCTCGCCACCTCCACCCATTCGCCGTCCTCGATGCCCTCGACATCGTATAGGCCCGAACCGCCGATGATTCCGATCGTCCAACCGCTCATGCGCCACCCTTTGCTGCGTTGCGGCGGGCATAGGCGAAATAGACGACGAGACCCAAGAGGTTCCAGCAGCCGAACCAGAGTTGAGTCTGGGTCGGCAGGCTGAGGAAGAGGTAGAGGCAGCCGAAGATCGCGCCGAGCCCGACGACCCAGGCGGCCGGGGTGCGGAACGGGCGGGCGAGATCGGGTGCGCGGCGGCGAAGCACCAGCAGGCACAGGCCCACCGCGGCGAAGGCGGTGAGAGTGCCGGCATTGGCGAGCGCCGCGATCTCGTCGATCGGGAGGAAGGCGGCGAAGACGCTGACGATGGCGGCGGTGAACAGCGTGATCCGAACTGGCGACCCGCGGCGCGAGACCTTGGCGAGGCTCTTGGGGAGTAGCCCGTCGCGCGCCATCACGAAGAAAATGCGGCTCTGGCCGAACAGAAAGCCCAGGATCACGGTGGGCAGCGCGATGATGGCGCTCAGCGCCAGGAACTTGGCGACGCCTGGCTGGCCGATCTCGCGCAGGATCAGCGCCAGCGGCTCGGGGCTGTCGGCGAAGCGCGTGTAGGAAAGCGCGCCCACCGCGGCGAGGGCCACGATCATGTAGATGGCGACGCACACCACCATCGATCCGACGATGCCGATGGCGAGATCGCGGCCGGGATTCTTGGCTTCCTCGGCAGCGGTAGATATCGCGTCGAAGCCGTAGAATGCGAAGAAGATGATCGCGGCAGCGGCCATCATGCCGCGCTCCACCCCGTCGCTCGCATGCTTGGCGAAGCCGAACGGCGCGAACGGGTCGAAATTGGCGGCATCGAAATAGGGCAGGGCGACCACGACGAAGACGGCGAGCGCGACGAGCTTCACCGCGACGAGGATCGCGTTGAGCGTCGCGCTTTCGCGGGTGCCGAGGATCAGCAACCCGGCGACCAACCACACGACGAACAGCGCCGGCACGTTGACGCCCCAATGCGCCACCTGTCCGGCGACCATCTGCGGGCCGTGGGTGAGCTCTGGCGGTACGCCCATCCCGAGCAGGAACGGCGTCGCATAGCCCGACCAGCCGACCGCGACGGTGGCGACGACGAGGGTGTACTCCGCGAGCAGGCTCCAGCCAACCACCCAAGCGACGATCTCGCCGAGGGCCACATAGCTATAGGTATAGGCGCTGCCCGAGGTGGGAATGCTCGTCGCCAACTCGGCATAGGCGAGCGCGGCGCAGGCGCAGATCGCGCCTGCCACGACGAAGGACAGGATCACGGCGGGCCCTGCCCGGTCCGCGCCGACTCCGATCAGGGTGAGAATGCCCGTGCCGACGATCGCGCCGACCCCCAGCGCCACCAGATGATACCAGCTCAGCGTACGCGCCAGGCGATGCCCGTGCGGCTGGTCTTCCGCTGCGGTAATGGGTTTCAGACGGAACAGACTGGCCATGGATCCTCCCCTTTGTTCTTGGCCCGGCGGTGATAGCGGGGTGGGGGGATGGGGCAAGCCTATGTCCCTCCCGCTTCTTTACGCCCCTCCCGCCTGCGGGAGGGGCGGGGGGAGGGTGTGTCGTGGAGGTTCTTTCCTGGACGGTGTCGCCCGCTACCCTTACACACCCTACCCTAACCCCTCCCGCAGGCGGGAGGGAAACTAGAAGAAGGGTCGCAGGAAGCCGGAAGAACGGCGCCGCTTACTGCTGGCTGCAGCTCGTCAGCTTCGCCGCCTCGGACGACTTGGCGACCGCATCGCCTTCCTTCACCTGGTAGAGCTGCGGCCAGCGCTTGCCGGTGACGAACAGCCGCTTGGTCGCCGCGTCGTAGGCGACGCCGTTGGCGACGTTATCGGTGCCGCGGTCCTTCGGGCCCAGGTCGCTCACGTCGAGGAAGCCGGTGACCTTGCCGCTGACGGGGTCGATCTTGGCGATCAGGTTGGTCTGCCAGATATTGGCGTAGATCTGCCCGTCGACCCATTCGAGCTCGTTGAGATTGGCGACCGGGCAGCCATTGGCGGTCACCCGCAGCGTCGAGGTGACCTGCATCGAGTTGGGGTCGAGGAAGCGCAGCACGGGCGTGCCGTCGCTCATGATGATCGCCTTGTCGTTGCGCGTCAGGCTCCAGCCTTCGCCGGTATAGGAGAAGGTGCCGCGCGGCTCGAACTTGTCGAGGCCGTAGATGAAGCCGGTCTTGTCCTGCCAGGTGAGCTGGAACAGCTTGTCGCCCCAGGCGACGATGCCTTCGCCGAAATAGGGGGCGGGAAGCGAGGTTTCCTGCTGCACCTTGCCGGTGGCGGGGTCGAGCTTGCGGATCACCGATTCGCCGATCTGGCCGGTGCTCTCGTACATCGCGCCCTTCTCGAAGAAGAGACCTTCAGTGAACGATCCGGTATCGTGCGGCAGCGTCGCGACGGCGACGGCGCGCACCACGGGAATGCCGCTCGGCTTGATCCGGGTGAAGGCGAAGGCGGCGCCTCCGACCAGCACGATCGCGGCCAAGACCACCAACAGGATGCGCTTCATCGGAACCTCTTCGCTTCTACGTGCCACCACCCAAGCCGAAGCCGGGCGGCCGTGTAAACCCCTGGCGCGCCAGATCGCTTCGGCCATGATGCTGCCATGGCGGCAGGATGCCGCCCTGCCGCCACGTCGATCAGGCTTAACATCGTCGAAATTTTTGTTCGCCCTCGGTGTGGATCGGCCGTGAAGGCATCGTCTTTCGATCGAGTGGGGAGGAACTGGTCAAGCCAGGAACCAGGCGGCGGCAAACACTTAGCTGCCGTTCTGGTTCTGGAGTCGGTCCCCTGCGTCCATTCGAACCGACGGGATGCTCGCAGCGATGTTTCTGGATTTTTCGAAGGACCCGTTCGGCTGGCGGCCGCAAGGTCCGGATCTGCATTGGACCGTGCTGATCCCGTTCTTCAACGAGCGCGACTATCTTCCCGCGACGATCCAGAGCCTCGCGCAGCAGACCACGAGGTGCACGCTGGTGCTGGTCGACAATGGTTCGAACGATGGCAGCGCCGAGGTGGCCGAGGCATGCTGCCGGGCGAACAAGCTCGACTATCTGCTGATCACCGAACGCACGCCGGGCAAGGTCGCTGCGCTGCGCGCAGGACTCGGCTGGGTGCGCACCCGCTGGGTGGCGACCTGCGATGCCGACACCGTCTACCCGCCCCATTATCTCGCGGCGGCGGAGGCGATTCTCTCGCGTCCCGGGCATGTCGTCGCCGGTGCCTTTTATATCGCACGAGAGACCGACGTGCGCGCCCGGATCCGCGAGGCGCGACGCTTCCTCACCGCCGCGCGGTTGCTGCCCGGGCAATGCCATGCCGGCGGTGCGGGCCAGGCCTTCTGCACGCGCAGCCTGCGCGCGGCGGGCGGCTTCGATGCCGCGCGCTGGAACTTCGTACTCGAGGATCACGAGGTGATCCACCGCGTGATGCGCAAGGGGCGCATGGGCTATTCGGGCGAGCTCTGGTGCACGCCGAGCCGCCGCAAGCGCGACCGCGATTCGATCCGCTGGACGCTGTTCGAACGGCTGCTCTACTCGGCCACCGCGCCGATCGCGGGCGACTGGTTCTTCTACGTCTTTCTCGCACGACGGCTGCAGCGCCGCCGCCTGCTGAGCAATCGCATTCGCGAGCGCCAATATCAGCATCTCGAAGGACCGGTACGTGTCGCGTCTCATTCTCTGCTCTGACGATTTCGCCTATTCGCCGGCGATCAGCGCCGCGATCGTCACCCTTGCCCAGGCCGGCAAGATCAACGCGGTCAGCTGCATGGCGCTGATGCCCGGCTGGGCGGAGGATTCGCGGCTGCTGGCGGACCTGCCGGCGCATGTCGAGATCGGGTTGCACCTGACGCTCACCGAGGAGGCACCGCGTACCGCGATGCCACGCTTCGCACCCGGCGGGCGGATGCCGGCGATTGACCCGCTGACCCGCATGGCGGGGCGCTGGGCGGTGCCGCTCGACGAAGTGGCGATGGAGATTTCCGCCCAGTTTGACGCCTTCTTCGCGGCGATGCGGCGCCCGCCCGCCTTCGTCGACGGCCACCAGCACGTCCATGCGCTTCCCGGCATCCGCGATCTGGTGCTGGCGGAAACGGTCGCGCGCGCGCCCGGTGCCTGGGTGCGCGATTGCACCGACAGTCCGCTGGCGATCCTGCGCCGTCCCTTTTCCAGCAAGGCGATCGGCAGCGCCTGGCACAGCCGGGGGTTGCGCAAGGCTGCCGCGGCACTGGGATTGCGCACCAATCGCGGCTTTTCCGGTCATTACGACTTTCGCGGCGACTATGCCGCGCTGTTCCCGCGTTTCCTCCGGGGGCCGGGGCCGATGCATCTGGTGATGTGCCATCCCGGTGCCGGCGAACGCGCCGGCGACCGTATCGCCGCAGCACGCATTGTCGAAGCCAAGGCCTTGCACCGGCTGCCGATCGCCGACATGGCTGGTGCCGAGGGACTGGCGTTTCCGGCCTGACCCTCGCGGGGATCGGGAAGGCGTGGGTGACGACGGGCTGAAGGCGGTGTTCCTGGCGCAGCGGCCGATGCTGCTGCGCCTGCTCGCTGCGCGGCTGGGGAATCGGGACGACGCCGAGGATGCGCTGCAGGACATGTGGCTGCGGATCGACCAGCTGGCGGAGCAGCCGATCGCCCAACCTGCCGCCTTTCTCTTCCGCGTCGCCGCCAACCTTGCCACCGATCGGCGTATCGCCGCCGGCCGCCGCGGCAGCCGCGATGCCGGCTGGATGGAGACGCAGCCGGGCGCCGAGGAGGTGCCCGATGCCGAGCGTACCCTCGTCGCCCGCAGCGAGTGGCAGGTGGTGGAGGAGACGATCGCCGAGATGCCCGAGCGAATGGCGACCGCGCTCCGCCTGTTCCGGATCGAGGAGCGCCCGCAGCGCGCGATCGCCGAGCAGCTGGGGATCACGGTGAGCGGCGTCGAGAAACTGCTGCAACGTGCATACCGGAAAATTCAGGAACGACTCGATTCCGGAGGTGCGGGTTCGGCCGGGCTGAATCGTCTCGATCATGAAAGGGGTTCCGACCGTGCAGGTTGAGACGGCAGACGCGATCGAGACGGCGATTGCCTGGCAGCTGCGGCTGGCGGAGGCAGACGAGGCCGTGTGGGCCGCATTCGTCGCCTGGCTGGAGGAAAGCCCCGCGCATGCCGCGGCCTATGATCGTGTCGCAGCGGCGGACCGGCTGGTTGCAGAGGTCCGCTTCCCCGAGCCTGCGCCCGTGGCGGAGAACGACAATTTGCCCGCCCCGCGCCGCTGGCTCTGGTGGACGGGCGGTGCAGCGGCGGCCGCGGCGCTCGCGATCGCGGTGGTGCCGACGATCCAGCCGCGCGCGCAGACCTATCAGATCGCCACCCGTGACGGCGAGCGCCGGACGATAGCTTTGGGCGACGGCACCCGGATCGAGCTGAGCGGCGGCACTCGGCTGACGCTGGACCACGCCAATCCGCGCGTCGCGACGCTCGATCGGGGCGAGGCGCTGTTCCATGTCCGGCACGACACGGCCGCGGCGTTCATGCTCAAGGTCGGCGACGTGGCGGTGCAGGATCTCGGCACCGTGTTCAACGTGACGCACCTGGGCGACCGGATGAGCGTCGCGGTCTCCGAAGGGTCGGTGGCGTTCCAGCCGGGCGGTACGGCGGTGACGCTGCGCGCCGGCGATGCGCTGTCCGCGCGCGACGATGGCGGCGATGTGACGCGTACCCGCGTAGCGCCGGCCCTTGTCGGCGGCTGGCGCAATGGGCGGCTGAGCTTTGCCGGCCAGCCCCTGCACGAGGTTGCAGGGGCACTGAAACGGCTTTACGGCACCGACATCGCCCTGCGGGGCACGCTGTCGGAAAGGCCGTTCACCGGTGTCGTTCATTTCTCGGGCGTCGCCGATCGCGATGTGCCGCGCCTTGCCGAATTGATCGGGGCGACGTGGCGTCGTGACGGGGGGCAGTGGATATTGGCGGAGCAGGGGCCGAGAACCCCTTAGTCTCGCGGCCCTTAGTCTCGCGCTCGCCCTGGCGCTGCCCGCCGTGCCGGCGCTGGCCCAACGCGGCACGATCACGCTTCCGGCCACCACGCTCGATCTCGCCATCGGCCAGCTGGCGCGGCAGACCGGCGCGGACATCGTCAGCACCGATCCCGGCCTACGCGCCATCCGCACACCGGCGGTGCGCGGTGCGCGCGACCTGGCAGCAGCGCTCCGGCAGCTACTGAAGAACAGTGGCTATCGTGCGCGACGGCTTACCGGCGGGGGCTACCGGATCGAACTTGGGTCTATCCCGCGCGCGCGGAAGCCGACGCCCGCCCCGCCGAGCGTCGCGCCGCCGCCGGACCCCGACATCGTCGTCACCGCCAGCAAGCAGCGGATCACGCTGCTGCGCTACCCGGGCAGCCTCACCCAGGTCGCCGACCGGAACGCGCTGCCGGGCACCGCCGCCGGCACGCTGAGCGATGCGGCGCACCAGGTGCCGATCCTGCAGAGTACCCAGCTGGGCGCGGGCCGCAACAAGGTGTTCATCCGCGGTATCGCCGACAGCAGCTTCAACGGCAGCACCCAGGCGCCGACCAGCGTCTATCTCGACGATGTCCAGCTCAACTATTCGGGCCCAGACCCCGGCTTGCGGCTGTACGACATGGCCAGCGTCGAGGTGCTCGAGGGGCCGCAGGGCACGCTGTACGGCTCGGGCGCGATCGGCGGAGTGATCCGGCTTACCTCAAACGCGGTGAACCTGCACGACGTCGCGACGGCTGCCACGGCCGGCGTCACCGCAACCGGCGGCGCCGAACCGGGGTACGATCTCGCCGGCATGCTCAATCTGCCGCTGTTGCAGGATACGGCCGGGGTGCGGCTGGTCGGCTATCACATCCGCGACGGCGGCTATCTGCGCGACCCGGATCGCAATCTCCGCGACGTCAATCGCAGCAATACCAGCGGCGTGCGCGCGGCGGTCCGCGTCGCGCCGGGCGAAGACTGGCAGGTGGAAGCGAGCGGGGCCGGGCAGTGGATCGACGCAGCCGACGGCCAATATGCCGAGCGCCTGGAAGGGGCCCTCGCCCGGCGCACGCTGCTCGCCCAGCCCTTCGGCAACCGGCTGTTGTTCAGCCGGCTGGTGGTCGGCAAGGATTGGGATAACGGTCTGCGCTTCGTCTCGGCGAGCGGAGTCACCGGCTACGAAACGCACGAAATTTTCGATGCGACGCCGCGAAGTGCACGCGGCGCGGTGCTGGGCCCGCGAACGATCTACCGCGCCAACCACGACAAGGAACTGCTCAGCCAGGAGGCACGGCTGTCGCGGTCGCTGCCCAACGGCAATAGCTGGGTCGCCGGCTTCACGCTGGTGAGCGACCGCGACGTGCTGACCCGCAGCCTGGCCCAGCCGGGACGGGAGGTCAGCATCGTCGGCGTCACCAATGTCACCAATGCCGTCTCCGGTTTCGGTGAAGCGACCTTCGCCCTCACGCCCAAGCTGTCGGTGACGATCGGCGGGCGCTATTCGAGTGCGCGTACCGATGGCGATCCCTCGGCGCAGGCGCGCCCGTCCAATTTCGTCAAGGGGCGGCTGACGCAGCGTCTCGACCCCACCTTCGCTGCTTCGTGGCGGCTCGCCTCCGATCTCGCGCTGTTCGCGCGCTTCCAGTCGGGCTATCGCACCGGGGGTCTTGCGGTAGCCCCGGGGATCGGCCGGGTGGCGGACTATAAGTCCGATGCGATCACGGTGGTGGAAACGGGCGTGCGCAAGCTGCGGCGCGGGGCAACCGGGCTCGCCGCATCGGGCAGCGTCTCCGCGGCCTGGTGGGAGAATGTACAGGCGGACCTGATCACGCGATTGGGCCAGCCCTATACCGCCAATATCGGCAATGCGAAGATCGTCACGCTGGAGGGCAATCTCGACTGGGTGCCGGTGCGCGGGCTGCGGGCGCAGGGGGCGTTCCTGTTCACTGACAATCATGTCAAAGGGCCGATCGCCGATCTGTCCAGGCGCAACAACCGGCGCCTGCCGGAAACCCCGCCCTTCGCCGCGCATGCGGGCCTCTCCTATGCGTGGGAGGCATCGTCGGCGCAGCCGCGGATCGGGCTCTCGGCCGATTATACCGGCCGCTCGGTGCTCGGCACCGGGGACTTTCTCGACGTGAGCCAAGGGCGCTACTGGACCGCCGATGCCTTTGCTGCGCTGCGCATCGGCGAGGCGGAGCTGAGCGTCACGCTCAGCAACCTCACCGATCGCAGGGCCAACCAGTTCGCCTTCGGTAATCCCTTCAGCCTCGGCCTGCGCGACCAGCTGACCCCGCTGCGGCCGCGCAACGTGCGGATCGGGATCACGACGGGCTGGTGACCTCCGCCTCGGGCGCGAGGGGAAAGCGGAGGGAAACGCAGGTTCCTTCGCCCGGGTGGCTCTGCACCGTCAGCCGGCCCTGATGCACCTCCATGATGCGGCGAACGATCGATAGGCCCAGCCCGGCGCCGTCGGAGCGCTCATGGTCGGCGCGCCAATAGCGTTCGGTGGCGTCCTGCGGGTTGGAAGCGGCGATGCCGGGGCCGTCGTCGCGGACCAGCAGCGCGCCGTCGGGCCCGACCCGCACCTCGATCAGGGTGCCGGGCGGCGTGTGCCGGCTGGCGTTGGTGATCAGGTTGGCGAGCGCGAGGCCCGCCAGCACCGGATTGCCGCGTACCAACACCGGCCCCGGGGGGGCATCGAGCGCGATCGTGTCGCCCGCTGCCAGGATCTGCGGCGCGTGCAGACCTATCGTCTCCTGCGCGAGCTCGCGCGCGTCGAACGTCTCGAACTTGTCGTCGGCCGTCACCTCGAGGGTCGCAAGGTCCTGCAACTGCGCGACGACATGGCCGAGCCGATCGACCGAGCCGCGCAGGCGGGCGCGGAGGGCAGGGTCCTCCACGCCTTCCAGTTCCACCCGGTGCACGGTGAGCGGCGTGCGCAGTTCATGGGCGACGTTGGCGACGAACTCGGACTGGTTGCGGAAGCTTGCCTGTAGCCGGGCCAGCAGATCGTTGGTCGCGTGCGCGAGCGGTGCCACCTCCAGCGGCAGCCCCGCTTCCTCGATGCGGACGTCGAGATTGTGCGGGCCGATCGCCGCCGCCTGGTGCGAGGCGTCGCGCACCGCGAAGAACAGCCGGGCAATCAGCGCGCTGTTGATCAGCGGCAGCAGCAGCAGGATCGAGATCAGCACCGGATCATAGCGGCGGATGAAGCCGTGCATGACGTCGTCGAGGATCGCGCCGGGGCCGGTGCGGTCCTGGGTGACGATCACCCAGATGCGCGCGGCGCCCACCCGCACCGGCTGGCTGACGCCCACAAAGGCGCCCGCGCGGAACGGCAGCTGTCGGCCCGCCCGCGGTGCGTTCCGCCACGGTACGAGGTCTGCATAGGGGCTTTCGGCGAGCGTCCCGCCGCCGCTGTCGGTGACGACGAAGGCGCGCCCGTCATAGGGGGAGGCGTAGAGGCGTACCATCGCCGGATCGAGCCGGACGATCGGGCCGCTTGCGCTGGCGCGGATGCCATTTGCGATCGTCCGCGCCTGCTCGGCGAGGATGCGCTGTTCGTAGCGGTGCGCCTCGGTGCGGAGGAACGAGGTGAGCAGCATCGGCAGCGCCACCGCGGCGATCGCGATCGCGCCCAGTTCGAGCAGCAGGATGCGGGCGATCAGCGAGCGCGGCCAGAGCTTCATCGCGCCGGTCTATCGGAAGCCGCGCCCGGCCGCCATCAGGCGGCGATGTCGCGCATCAGGTAGCCGACGCCGCGGATCGTCTCGATACGCAGCGTCGCGCCTGCCGCTTCGAGCTTGCGCCGCAACCGATAGGCCTGCACTTCCAGCGCGTTCGAGCCCACCGGCTCCGTGAGGCCATAGAGCTGGTCCTCCGCGAGCTGCTTGCTCACCACCTGGCCGAAGCGGCGGAGGAGCAGCGCGGCGAACTGGCGTTCGCGGGCGGTGAGAAGGACGGCGGCTTCGCCCACCATCAGGTCGCCCGACACGGTGTCGAAGCGGACATTGCCGAAGCGCAGCTCGGCGCCAGCCAACGCGCCCTGCCGCCGCAGCACCGCGTGGAGCCGCGCGGTGAGTTCGTCGACGTCGAAGGGCTTCACCACATAATCGTCGGCGCCCGCATTGAGCCCCGCGATCCGCGCATCAAGGGCGCTGCGGGCCGAGACGGCGATCACCGGGATCGGATCGTTCTGCGCGCGCAGACTGCGGACGAGACCCAGGCCGTCGCCATCGGGAAGGCCCAGGTCCAGCAGCAGCGCGGCATAGCGTGCCGCCTCCAGCATCTGGCGGCCATCGGTCAGATTGGTCGCGACGTCGCTCTGGATGCCGCGACGCTTCAGCGCCTCCATCAACGCAGTCGCAAGCGGCTGGTCGTCCTCGATCATCAGCACGCGCACGATTTCATCTTCCCGTAAGCTTCCTGTCAGTCGGGTCCAATAATGGCGCGCTGCAGCATCGACCGCAACGGATGTGTGTCTGCTATATTGCGCCCGAGAGGTGAAGCTGGTGACTGGACATAATTTGGAAAGCAACACCCTGCCCGAAGCGCGCCGGCTGACGATGCGTTCGCAAGGGTTGCTGGTGGGGGCGATCGTGGTCGCGGTGGTCGCGATCCTCGTGCTGGCGATGGTCGTGAAGACCGCGCTGACCCCCAAACCGGTCCCGGATACGCCGGTCCCGCCGGGCGCCTTCCGCCCGACGCAGCAGCAGCTCGCGCAGATGCAGTTCGCCACTGTCCAGGGCGGCGCCAATGTCGAGCTGGTGCGCGCCAGCGGCTCGATCCAGGCGGACGGCGACCATAACACGCCGATCGTGCTGCCCTTTTCCGGCCAGGTGCTCCAAGTGCTGGTCGAGCCCGGTCAGCGCGTGACGCGCGGCCAGCCGCTGCTCCGCATCGCCTCGCCCGAGCTGATCGATGCGCGCAACACCCTGCTCAGCGCCAGCGCGCAGCGGGCGAGCGCCGCCGAGGCGCTGCGCATCGCCCAGGGCAACGTCGCCCGGCAGAAGGCGATCTATGAGACCGCCGGCGGTGCGATGAAGGATTATCTCCAGGCCCAGGCCGATTTCGTCGCCGCCCAGTCGGCCGCCCGCCAGGCCGAATCGGCCCAGCGCGCCGCGCAGGACCGGCTGGCGCTGTTCGGCAAGACCGAAGGCGTCGGCACCTCGGCCTACACCGTGTACCGCGCACCGGTGTCGGGCATCATCGCCGATCGTAACGTCGCGCCGGGGCAGTTCCTGAGCAGCGGCAATGCGACCCCGGTGATGACGATCACCGATCCCGCGCGCGTCTGGCTGGTCGCGCAGCTTGCCGAGAGCGAAGCGGCGAGCATCCGCGTCGGCGATCAGGTGGTGGTCACCACGCCGGCGCTGCCTGGCCGCGAGTTTACCGCGACGGTCGACAATGTCGCCGCGGGCCTCGACCCGACGACGCATCGCCTGCCGGTGCGCGCGACGATCGCCAATCCGGGCGGCGAGCTGAAGCCGCAGATGTTCGCCTCCTTCACGATCCGCCGCCCGGTCGATAGCGGCAAGGGCGTACTCGTCCCCGCCGTTGCCGTGATCCACGAGGGCGACACCACCCGCGTGTGGGTCAAGGCCAAGGACGGCTTGATCTATGGTCGCCAGGTGCAGATCGGCGAGACCGATGGCGGACTCACCCGTGTGCTCAGCGGCCTGAATCCGGGTGACCGGATCGTCGCCAAGGGCGCGCTGTTCGTCAACGAGGCGGGTCTCGGCGAATGAACCGCCTGGTAGAAATGGCGCTGCGCCAGCGGATGCTGGTGCTCACCCTGCTGATCGGCATGATCGCGGCAGGCGTGCTCGGCTTCCTCAACCTCAACATCGAGGCCTATCCCGATCCGGTGCCGCCGATGGTTGAGCTGGTGACGCAGAGCGACGGCATCTCCGCCGAGGAGATGGAGCGCAACGTCACCACGCCGATCGAAGTGGCGATCGCGGGGCTCCCGCATCTGACCGCGGTACGCTCGATCTCGCTGTTCGGCCTGTCCGACGTGAAGATCCAGTTCAGCTATGACGTGACGCATGAGCAGGCGCAGCAGATGGTCCTCGGCCGCCTGTCGCAGCTCGGCACCCTGCCCAACAACGCGCAGCCGCTGATCTCGCCGACCAGCCCGATCGGCGAGATCTATCGCTATCGGCTCACCGGCCCGAGCGGCTATTCGGTAATGGACCTCAAGACCATCCAGGACTGGGTGCTCCAGCGCCGCTTCAAGCGCATTCCCGGCGTGATCGACGTGACCGGCTGGGGCGGCAAGCTGCGCTCCTATGAGGTGCAACTCGACCGCGACAAGCTGACCGCGCACGGCATCACCGTGCCGCAGGTGCTGGCCGCGATCGGCAAGAGCGATTCCAACGTTGGTGGCCAGACGGTCAATTTCGGCGAGCAGGCGGCGATCGTCCGCGGCGTGGGCCTGATCCAGTCGGTCGACGCGATCAACAACGTGCTGGTCGGCACTGCCGGCACCACGCCGGTGCTGCTGCGCGACGTGGGCCAGGTGAAGATCGGCAACCTGCCGCGCCTGGGCGTGGCGGGCGAGGGCCAGGACGACGACATCGTCATGGGCATCGTGTTGATGCAGCGCGGCGCCCAGTCGCTGCCGACGATCAACCGGGTGAAGGCCGAGATCGAGGAGATCAACAGCAGCGGCGTGCTGCCGCCGGGGGTCAAGATCGAGCGCATCTATGATCGTTCGGACCTGATCGGCGTCACCACCAAGACGGTGATGCACAATCTGCTCGAAGGCGTGCTGCTGATCTTCATCCTGCAGTGGCTGTTCCTCGGCGATCTGCGCAGCGCGCTGATCGTGGCGATCACCATCCCGTTCGCGCTGTCGGTCGCAGTGCTTATCCTGGTGATCCAGGGTGAATCGGCCAACCTGCTGTCGCTCGGTGCGCTCGACTTCGGCCTCGTCGTCGATGCGGCGGTGATCATGGTCGAGGCGATCTACCGAAGGCTGGCGGACCGCTCGACCGCTATCTCCGAAGGGCGGATCCATGCGACCCCGGCCAACCGCTTCTCGGCGATCCTGCACGCGTCCAGCGACGTCAGCCGCGGCATCTTCTTCGCAGCCGCGATCATCATCGCCAGCTTCCTACCGCTGTTCACGCTGACTGGGGTGGAAGGCCATATCTTCGGCCCGATGGCCAAGACCTATGCCTATGCCATCGCCGGCGGCCTGCTGGCGGCGTTCACCGTCTCGCCGGTGCTCTCCGCGCTGCTGCTGCCGGACAAGCTGAAGGAGGTCGACACCTGGGTGGTGCGGCAGATCCGCCGCGTGCTGGAGCCCGCTATCTCCTTCGCCATTGCCAATCGCGTGCTGACCTTCGCGCTCGCGGGGCTGCTGGTGCTCGGCTCCTTCGCGACGATCCGCGTGCTCGGCGTCGAGTTTCTGCCGCATCTGGAAGAGGGCAACCTCTACATCCGCGCCAGCCTGCCGGCGTCGATATCGCTCGAGGCGGGCGAGGATGCGGTGAACGGCATCCGCAAGATCATCGCCAGCTATCCCGAGGTCGACCGCGTCGTCTCGACGCACGGCCGACCGGATGACGGCACCGATCCCACCGGCTTCTTCAACGCGGAATTCTATACGCCGCTCAAGCCCTTCGACAGCTGGCCGAGCGGGGTGACCAAGGAAAAGCTAACCGCCGAGCTACAGGCCAGGCTGCAGGCGAAGTATCCGGGCGTCGAGTTCGAATTCTCGCAATACATCCAGGACAATGTCGAAGAGGCGTCGTCGGGGGTGAAGAGCTCCAACTCGCTCAAGATCTATGGCAGCGACCTCGAGACGCTCGAATCGATCGCCAACCAGATCAAGGCGCAGATGGCGCGGGTGAAGGGCGTCGCCGATCTCGGCATCTCGGACTCGCTCGGCCAGCCGACGGTCCGCATCGACGTCGATCGCGCCGCCGCTGCCCGCTACGGCCTGACGCCCGACGACATCAATTCCACCGTGGCGGCTGCGGTGGGCGGCCAGTCGAGCGGTGACCTGTACGAGAAATCGACCGACCGGCATTTCCCGATCGTCGTCCGGCTCGATGCCACGCAGCGCGACGACATCGAGTCGATCCGTCGAATCCAGATCGGCGCCCCCTCGCCGACCGGCAACGGCACCATCCAGGTGCCGCTGTCCGAAGTGGCGACGGTCAAGCTCACCTCGGGCGCGTCGTTCATCTATCGCGAGCACCAGGAACGCTATGTCCCGATCAAGTTCAGCGTGCGCGGACGCGACCTGGGCGGCACGATCGGGGAAGCGCAGGCGCGCATCGCCAAGCATGTGCAACTGCCGCCGGGCTATCACCTCGAATGGGCGGGCGAGCTCGGCAATCTGACCAACGCCGTCAACCGGCTGGAGGTGGTGGTGCCGATCAGCCTGGTGCTGATCCTGGTGCTGCTGTTCGCCAATTTCGGCTCGATCCGCGACACGCTGCTGGCGTTCAGCGTCATCCCGATGGCGATGGTGGGCGGGGTGCTGGCATTGGCGCTGACGGGGACGGCGTTCAGCATCTCCGCCGCGATCGGCTTCGTCGCCTTGTTCGGCATCGCGGTGATGGACGGCATCCTCGTCGTCAGCACGTTCAACCAGAACGTCAACGAGGACATGGATCACACGGCCGCAATGGCGGCGACGGTGAAGCATTCGCTGCGCCCGGTGATCATGACCTGCCTCGCCGCCGCGATCGGCCTGCTGCCCGCGGCGATGTCCACCGGCATCGGCAGTCAGGTACAGAAGCCGCTGGCGCTGGTGGTGGTGGGCGGCATGACGCTCGCGCCGCTGCTGATCCTGCTGGTGCTGCCGCCGCTGATCCTGAAGTTCTCGCGCCACCAGGGCGCGCATGGCCACACCGTTCGTCGCCACCATGTCGACGGCACCCCGACGGAGCAGGCATGATGCGCCGCTATTCTATCATCCCGCTCGTCCTGCTCGCCGGCTGCACGGTGGGCCCGCACGACCTGACCAACCCGGTGCCGACCCCGCCGGCGCAGGTGCCGGGGACGATCGCGCCGGTGAGCGGCGCCGCGCAACAGCTGGTCGCCGGCCCGGCGGTGGTGCCGAACTGGTGGCAGGGCTTCGGCAGCGCCAAGCTCGATGCGCTGGTCGCCCAGGCGCTGGCGCACAACAACGACCTTGCCGCCGCCGAGGCCAATCTGCGCCAGGCGCAGGAACTGGCCAGGGCCGCGTCGGGCGGTACCGGGCCGCAGGTGGATGCCAACTACCAGGCGCAGCGCACGCGAATCTCCAAGGCGCTGTCCGGCCCGCTCGCGGACCAGAACGATTATCTCTACACGCTGCACACCGCCCAACTGACCGTCGCCTATCCGCTCGACCTGTTCGGCGCAGGCCGCAACAAGGTGCGGTCGGCGCGTGCGGCGGCGGATGTGGCGGCGCACCGGCTACATGCGGCGCAGGCCACTGCGGTCGCCAATCTGGTGCTGGCGGTTATCCAGCATGCGGCGCTTCAGGCGCAGATCGCGGCAACCCAAGCCGCGATCCGCGACAATCGCGATCTGGTCGACCTGCTTGAGAAGCGCCGCAAGCTCGGCGATATCGGCGAGGCGGATGTGGGCGCGCAGCAGACCGCGCTCGCCACGATCGAGGCGACGCTGCCGCCGCTGCTCCGCCAGGCGCAGCACCAGGCGGGGCTGATCGCGACGCTGACCGGTCAGGCGCCCGGCACTGCCGGCGACCTGCCCACGCTCGCCGAGCTGCAGCTGCCCGCCAGCCTGCCGGTCGCGCTGCCGGCGGACATCGTCGCGGCCCGTCCGGACGTGCGCGCGGCGGAGGCGCAGGTGCGCGGTGCCGCCGCGGATGTCGGCTCGGCGATCGCGGCACGGCTGCCGTCGATCACGCTCAGCGGCAATGCCGGCGGATCGGCGACCAAGTTCCTCGACATGTTCCAGGACGGCAACCCGTTCTTCTCGATCGTTGGCGGCATCACCCAGCCGATCTTCCATGCCGGTCAGCTCAAGCACCAGCAGCGTGCGGCGGAAGCGGCGCTGGAGGAGGCCAAGGCGCAATATCGCGCGACGGCACTGCAGGCGTTCCTCGACGTCGATGACGCGATCGCCGGGCTGCGCACCGATGCCGAGGCGCTGGACGCGGCCGCGCGCGCCGATGCGGCCGCGAGCCGCACGCTGGCGATGACGCGGCGCCAGGTGGAGCTGGGGGCGCTGGGTACGCTCCAGCTGCTCAACGCTTCGTCGGCGGCGTCGCAGGCGTCGGTCCAGCTCGTCCAGGCAAAGAGCGCGCGGCTGGCCGACAGCGTGGCGCTTTACCTCGCGTCGGGCAGCACGCCGGCGGATCTTCAGTCCGCCGGCCGCTAAGGCGACACCATCTCAGCCGTCATTCTGGCGAAAGCCGGAATCCATTGGGGCCGTCCTAGCGGCGCTTGCTGCGACGGAGTGGCGAATGGATCCCGGCTTTCGCCGGGATGACGGCTGATGGGCTTGGCTCTCTGCCCTACTTCCCCGTCGCCGCGACGTTCGCCGGGCTGACGTTCCATCCCCGCACCGCGAGGTGGGCGGGGGCCGTCACGCTTGCCGGATAGCGCACGCTCAGCACGCGGTGCTGGCTCGGCAGCAGCGAAACGTAATTGTCGCTGTAATAGGCCGGCAGGATACGCTTGCCCTCGGCATCGACCAGGGTGAGCTTGGCGTTGAGCACCGGCACATTGCTCTTGTTCGAGACGGTGACCGCGATCACCTTGTCGTCCCCGTCCACCTTGGGCGTGCTCGCCTGCACTTCCAGCGGCACGGGGGCGAGGCTTTCCAGTGCGCGATAGGCGGTGTCGTCGCGGCCGCGCCAGTAGAAGTTGCGCGAGAGCTGGGTGCCCTTGGCGTCGGTCAGCGTCAGCTCCACGAGCAGCATCGGGCTGGCCGCATAGAGCCGGTCGAGGGGCACGTCGTTCAGCGTGGTAACGCGGTTGGCGCGGGCGTCGACCTTGTCGGTGCGGGCGAAGAGCTGGACATTGTCGAGGCTGACGACGCGCGTCTTGGCGGTGAGCCCGCGCAGATCGTCGCGGGTGGTGTTGAGCACCACCAGCTGGTTGTCCGGGAGGTTGAGCTGGATGTGCACCGGCTCGGTTGCGATCTTGGCGCCGTAATAGGCGGCCTGGGTGTCATAGTCCCAGCTGTAGATCTGCCAGCTGTTGGACGGCCAGGCGGGGTGCGTCATCCACAGCAGGCGGCCGCTGTTCTTGGTCCAGAGATGGCCCAGGAACCCCTCGTACATCGCCTTGTGCGTCTCGAGGTTCATCATCTGCGCCTTGCGCTCGAAATCCTCGAAGCTCAGCGGCTGGCCGAACATCGCGGTCAGCGCGCTCATGAAGGTCTTGCTGTCGCCGTTCCCGCCGAAATGCCAGTCGTGATAGGCGAGCGTGTCCGACAGCGGCCAGCGATCCTTGGCCGGCATCGTCGCCGCTACGGACTCCAGCGTGGACAGCGAAGGCGTGCCGGTCTCCACCGAGAAGCCGGTGGCGAGATCGGTGAAATAGCCCTCGGGCTTGCGGTAGTTGTACGGCCCCGATCCCTGCAGGTTCACTTCGTTCGAGCTGCCGGTGTACCAGCGGGTGCCGTCCAGCTCGCGGATCAGCTTGTCGAGCCCCTCGTTGAGCGTCGGGTACGGCACGCCCTCGTTGCGGCCGAACCAGACGACGATCGAGGGGTGGTTACGATAGCGCGCCACCACGTCGCGGGCATTGGCCAGGAACAGCGCCGCATCGTCCGGCTCGACCTGGAAATTCTGGGTCGACTGCCAGAAATCGTTGAGCACCATCATGCCGTTCTCGTCGGCGAGCTGGTAGAACTCCTCTTCGTCGTTGTTGCCCATCCAGTTGCGGATGATGTTCATGTGCGCCTCGCGCTGGAGGCGGAAATAGGGGGCGAGCCGCTCGCGGCTGACCTGCTTCATCGCATCGTCCATGCCCCAGTTGCCGCCGCGCGCGGCGATCTTCACGCCGTTGACGCGGAGCACGAGATGCGGCTCGGGCAGCGTCTCGTCGGGGATGGCGGTGACGGCCTTGGAGGACTCCCCCGCCAGCGTGAGCGATTCGGCCCAGCCGGTGGGGCTGCGCTTGAGTGCTTCGTGGCGCACGTCGATCAGCTGCTGGCCGGCCAGGCCGCCATCGGTGGTCTGGACGTTCACCCGGCGGAGCTGGCCGAGATGGTCGAACAGCGAGAGGTCGTAGCTCACCTCGCGGATGCCGAAGCGGAGTGCCTTGGTGTCGCTCGGCTGGCCGCTCGCGGCGAGGTCGATCTTGAGGTCGTGCAGCGTGGGATCGCCATAGCCGTTCGGCCACCACAGCTTCGGATTGCGCACGGTGAGCTGGCGGAATTCTGCGGGCGTGAAGCGGATCTCGCCTTGGCCCGGCTGGGCGGTGACGGTCTTTGCCACGGTCACGTCGTCAAACGCGGCGCGGATCGTCACCGGCTGGGCGGTGGTGGCGCGGTTCTCGAACGGCACGGTGATGTAGACATCGGCGCTGTCGGTGCGGGGCAGCGGCAGGTCGGTCACGACATGCGGGTCGCCGATCTTGACGTCGCCGGTCGCGACCAGCTCGACCGGGCGCCAGATGCCCGTGTTGCGATCGCGGATGCCCGGGATCCAGTCCCAGCCTTCGGTGGCGACGAAGGTCGGGCCGTCGATCGCGAGCTGGCCGCCATTCTCGCCGACGCCGGCCTTGATCGACTGTTCGTGCGGGATGCCGGGATGCGGCGGCGGCGAGACGCGTACGGCGATGACGTTCTGGCCGGCGGCCGGCGCGATCTCGAACTGGCCGCGGATGAACGCGCCGCGTGTCTCCCCCTGGCGCTGGCCGTTGGCCCATACTTCCGCGGCATAATTGATGCCGCCGAACACCAGGGTCAGCCGCTTGCCGGCCGCTTCCGCCGGCACGGTGAAGCTGGTGCGGTACCAATAGTCCTGCCGGGCGAGGCTCTCGGGGATTTTGAGGTTGTTCAGCCCGTAATAGGGATCGGGATAGACGCCGCGATCGACAAGCGTGGTCAGCACCGTGCCGGGAACAGTCGCGGCATACCAAGTGCCTTCGGGCTTGCCGGGCCTAGACAGCGCTGCGCCATCGGCGGGTACGCCAGGGGCGGCGGCGAGCTGCCAGCCGTTGATCTGCCAGCGCAATGGGCCAGCGGGAGCGAGGCTCGGCAAGACCGGCACTGGCTTGGCGACCGGGGGCGAATAGGCGGTATCGCTTTGCGGCAGCGTCCAGGGATCCTGTTGGCGCGTCAAGCCGATATTGGCGGTCTTTTGCAGGTTCCAGCCGACGCCGACCTGCCACATCTGGACCAGCTCGAAGGCGGGCGGGGCGGCGGCCTCGCCCTGCACTTCGGTCGCACCGAGCGCGACGCCGCGCAGTTGCGCCTGGACCAGCGCGCCGCCGAAATGCGGCTGGCCCGGGCTAACCGGTGCAAGCGCGATGCGCGAGGCCACGGCCGAGCCGTTGAGCGCCCCTTCGCCGACCTGCTTGCCGTCGAGATAGAGCCGCACCCGGCCGCCCTCGATCACCACGGCGACATGGCTCCAGCGCCCGGCGGCGAGCTTGGGCGTGCTGTTCACCGCATTGCCGCTGCCGAAGAAGTGCAGCGCGCCGTTGCGCAGGCCGAGGCAGCGGCAATCGCCGGCCGGATCGCCGAACGCGATCAGCGTCACCACGCCCTGCGGCACAATGTCGGGCTTCACCCAGGCCGAGAGCGTCAACGGCGCACCAGAGCGGAGCAGCGCATCGGCACCGGTCAGCGGCCGGTCGATGCCGATGCCGCCGGCGAGGAAGCTGGCATTGTACGGCCCGGCATTGTCCGGCTCGGCCGCCTGGACCGCCGTCATGGCGAGCAGGGCGCCGCCGGCGAGCATCGCGCTGGTGAAACTGCGCATCGTTCTTCTTCCCCCAAGAGGCTGCCGTGCCCGCCAATGCGGCGGCGCGGATCGACCGTTCGGCGGAACGGTCTTGACGTGGTTTTTTATTCACCAAGTTTTGCAATTCAACCGGCGAGAACGGTTCCACGCTTGCACCCTGGCCGCAAATCGACTGTTATCGCAATCAAGATGAGTAGCGGCCGCCCTCCAATCCGCCTTTCCGGAACCAATTTGGAACGCGCCGCGGACCATAACCAGCGCGTGACCCTGCATGCCATTCGCGCCAACGGCTCGCTGACCCGCGTCGATCTTGCGCGGATCACCGGCCTCACCGCGGCGGCGATCGCCAACATCACCAAGCGGCTGCTCGCCGATGGACTGATCCAGGAGGCCGGGCGGCGCTTCGGCGGGCGCGGCCAGCCGCCGACCAACCTGATCATCAATCCCCAGGCCTGTTATTCGCTGGGCCTCAACATCGATCGCGACCATGTCACGCTGGTGCTGGTCGACTTTCTTGGCGAGACGGTCGCCCGTGCTTCGCGAGAGATCGACTTCGCACTGCCCGAGCAGGTCGCCGAATTCTACCACGCCGAGGTGGAAGTGCTGATCGCGTCGGCTGGAGTCGATCCCGCACGGATCGTCGGCCTGGGCGTGGCGACACCCGACGATCTCGGCCTGATCGAACTGCCCGGCAAGCCCGACGCCTATCGCCGCTGGGAACAGACCGACCTCGCCGAACTGCTCGCCTGGCCGCTCGACGTGCCGGTCTTCGTCGAGAACGACGCCGCCGCCGCCGCGATGGGCGAACTGCAGCTGGGGCTCGGCCTCCAGCATTCGAGCTTCTTCTACATCCTGATCTCCTCGGCGCTGGGCGGCGGTCTGGTGATCGACAGCAATTATTTCCGCGGAGCCACGGGCCGCAGCGGCGAGCTCGGCTTCCTCACCCATCGCGATCCGGACGGCGTGGTTCGGCAGATCCAGGCGCATGTCTCGCTGTCGGGCCTCGCTGCGCCGCTCGAGGCGGCGGGCTACTCCGTGCAGGACATGCTCAGCTGCGACGGTGGGGACGCGACGCTCGAAGCGGTGGTCGATGCGTGGATCGAGGAGGCTGCGCGGCTGCTGGTCGGCCCGCTGCTCGCGGTGAACTGCCTGATCAACCCCGAGACGGTGCTGATCGGCGGCCGCCTGCCGCGCCGCCATGTCGACCGGCTGGCCGAGCGCGCCAACGCGCTGCTCGCCGAGCAGGGCGGCGATGCCCCGGCGCTGGCGCCGATCGCCCGCGCGCAGCTCTCCGCCGACGCGCCCGCGGTCGGCGCGGCGATCCTGCCGTTCAGCTATTTCCTGCTGCCCAAGAGCAGCGCGTTGTGGAAAGACACCGCTGACGGCGCAACCGCCACGGTTTGACCCTTCATTAAATCAACCGAATAACTTTAATCTTGTGCCCGGCGCCGCCGCGGGGCAGAGGAAAGGCCGCGCGCGTGGCGCGATGGTTCAGGAACAGACCGGCGTACTGCCGGCCCGTCGGGGAGGAATATCGGTGGCGATCGATCGCATGGGAAACCAGCCAGCGCGGGGCCTCCATCGCTGATGTCGAGCGCAACGCTTCCCGTGGCCGGCATCGAGCTCGGCGGCACCAAGTGCATCCTCACCCTAGCCTATGGCCCCGACCGGATCCTCGCGCAGGAAACTGTGCTGACTGAGGCGCCCGAAAAGACGCTCGCCGCGCTCGAAGCGGTGCTGGGCGGCTGGTGGGGAACCCATGGCTTCGCCGCGCTCGGGATCGCCAGCTTCGGGCCGGTGTGCCTCGATCCTGCCAATGCGCAGTTCGGCCATATCCTCATCACCTCCAAGCCGAATTGGAGCGGCACCGATGTCGCTCGCCGTCTTGCAGCGCCGTTCGCGGTGCCGATGGCGTTCGACACCGACGTCAACGGTGCGGCGCTCGCCGAGATGCGCTGGGGCGCAGGGCAGGGGCTCAGCGACTTTGCCTATGTGACCGTGGGCACCGGCGTCGGCGTGGGGCTGGTGATCAACGGCAAGCCGACGCGCGGCATCGGGCATTGCGAGATGGGCCATATCCGCGTGCCGCGCCTGCCGACCGACACCGCGCCGAGCGGCTGCCCGTTCCACGACGATTGCATCGAGGGCCTCGCCTCGGGCACCGGAATCCGCGCGGCGCTGGGCGACCAGCCGGTCGACAGCGTCGGCGAGGACCATGTCGTATGGGACCGCGTCGCCTCGGCCATCGCGCTGCTTTGCCACACCATGGTCGCCACCGCCGGGCCGCAGCGGATCGCGATCGGGGGCGGGGTGATGCAGCGCCAGCCGCATCTGCTCGCCCGCATCGACCCGCTGCTGCGCGAGAGCATCGCCGGCTATCTGACCGTGCCGCCCGCGCCCTACATCGTCTCTCCCGCGCTGGGCGACCAGGCCGGGCCGATGGGGCCGATCGCGATGGCATTGCAGGCGCAGGGCGACTAACCGCGCGCAAAGTTCGGCCGGCGCATGGACTTGGGCGCCGGTCCTGCGGTATCGCCTCTCCCCAACAACCCAGGGGAGAGAGATCCATGCCCGCAGGCCTGAAGCTGCTATTGGCCACCACCATCCTCGCCGCCGCGCCCGCGATCGCGCAGCAGGCGCCGACAGCGTTGTCCGGTGGCGCGCATCCCGACAGATGGCCGGCGGCCAGGAGCCAGGGCCTGATCGATCCCGCCACCGAGGCATTCGTCACCGACCTGCTGGCGAAGATGACGCTGGAGGAGAAGGTCGGCCAGATGATCCAGGCCGATATCGGCAGCATCAAGCCCGAGGATCTGGCGGTCTACCCGCTCGGCTCGATCCTTGCGGGCGGCAGCTCGCCGCCGCTCGGCGCGCCCGATCGCAGCCCCCGTGGGCCGTGGCTGGCGACCGCCCAGGCGTTCCAGAAGGCGGCGCTCGCCCGCAAGGGCAACCATGTCGCGATCCCGATCATGTTCGGCATCGACGCGGTGCACGGCAACAACAACGTGATCGGCGCCACGCTCTTCCCGCACAATGTCGGCCTGGGCGCGATGCGCGACCCGGCGCTGATGGAGAAGATCGGCCGCGCGACCGCCGAGGAGACGAGCTCGGTCGGCATCGACTGGGCCTTCGGGCCGACGCTCGCGGTGCCGCAGGACGAGCGCTGGGGCCGAGCCTATGAAGGCTATTCGGAAGAACCCGAGGTCGTGCGCAGCTATGCCGGCGCGATGATCCGCGGGCTGCAGGGCGCACCGGGCACCAAGGACCGGCTCCAGAAGGGCTTTGTCGCTGCCTCGGCCAAGCACTTCCTCGGCGACGGCGGCACCTTCGGCGGGCAGGACCAGGGCGATACCCGCGTGTCCGAGGAGGAACTGATCCGCATCCACAATGCCGGCTATCCGGGTGCGATCGATGCCGGCACGATGACCGTGATGGCCTCGTTCAGCAGCTGGAACGGCGCCAAGATGCACGGCAACAAGTCGCTGCTCACCGATGTGCTGAAGGGCAGGATGGGCTTTGACGGCTTCGTCGTCGGCGACTGGAACGGCCATGCTCAGATTCCGGGCTGCACCGCCACCGATTGCGCGGCGACGTTCAACGCCGGGCTCGACATGGCGATGGCGCCGGACAGCTGGAAGGGCCTCTACGAATCGACCGTCGCGCATGTGAAGGACGGCACGATCCCGATGGCGCGGGTGGACGACGCGGTGCGCCGCATCCTGCGCGTGAAGGTGCAGATGGGCCTGTTCAACGCCGCACGGCCCTATGAGAGCAAGGCCGAGCTGGTCGGCGCGGCGGAGCATCGCGCGATCGCGCGCGAGGCGGTGGCCAAGTCGCTGGTGCTGCTGAAGAACAGCGGCGTGCTGCCGGTCAAGGCGAGCGCAAACGTGCTGGTCGCCGGGCCGGGTGCGGATTCGATGGCGCAGCAGTCGGGCGGCTGGACGCTCAGCTGGCAGGGCGACGGCAACCCCAATGCGATGTTCCCCAACGGCGAGACGATCTTTGCGGGCATCCAGGCGGCGGTGAAGGCCGGCGGCGGCACCGCGACGCTCTCCGCAGACGGCAGCTTTACGAGCAAGCCCGACGTGGCGATCGTCGTGTTCGGCGAGGAGCCCTATGCGGAGATGCGCGGCGACGTCCGCACGCTGGAATTCCAGCCGGGCGACAAGCAGGCGCTGGCGCTGCTAAGGAAGCTCAAGGCGGCCGGCGTGCCGGTCGTCTCGGTGTTCCTGTCGGGCCGCCCGCTCTGGGTGAACCCCGAGCTCAACGCCTCGGACGCGTTCGTCGCCGCCTGGCTGCCGGGCAGCGAAGGCGCGGGCGTGGCGGACGTGCTGATCGGCGACAAGGCCGGCAAGCCGCGCCGCGACTTCACCGGCACGCTGTCGTTCAGCTGGCCCAAGACCGCGGGCCAGTTCACGCTCAACCGCGGCGAGCCGGGCTATGACCCGCTCTTCGCCTTCGGCTATGGCCTCAGCTACGCCAAGCCGGGGACGGTCGGCGCGCTGAGCGAAGTCTCGGGCGTGGATGCGTCGCTGGCCAACACCAGCATCTTCTTCGCCAAGGGCGTCACGCCGGCGCCCTTCTCCTTCGCGACCGACAGCAAGATCAGCCGCAAGGCCGTCGACGGCCCGGCGACGCAGGAAGGCGCGCAACAGCTCACCTGGCCCGCCGGTCCCGCGGCGCTGCGCATCGGCGGCAGCGACCTTGACCTCAGCCGCGAGACCAATGGCGACCTGTCGCTGCGGCTCGTCTACCGCGTCGATGCCGACCCGACCGGCCCGGTGCGGCTGTCGATGGAAGGCGGCAAGAACACGGGAACGATCGACGCGACCAGCCTGTTCACGGGCAAGCGCGGTTGGCAGACGGTCAACGTGCTGCTGAAATGCTATCAGAAGAACGGAGTCGACGTGACCAAGGTAAACGCGCCGATCGTGCTGCAGGCGAACGGCCCCTTCGCGCTCTCGCTGGCCGAGGCGAAGATCGTGTCCGATCCCAACAACTCGGTCTGCCCGGGCCAATGAGCGCGATCGAGGTCGTCAAGATTGCGCGCGGGGCGTTCCGCGCGCAGTTCCTCACCCTGGGTGCGACGCTCCACCGGCTGGAGGTGCCCGATCGGCAGGGCCGGTCGGCGAACATCGTGCTCGGCTATGCCGACCTCGAGGACTATCGCCGCCAGCCGCCGCGCTATTATGGCGCGGTGGCGGGGCGCTATGCCAACCGCATCGCCGGCGGGCGCTTCACGCTGGATGGCGTGACCTTCCAGCTGGCCACCAACGAGAATGGCAACAGCCTCCATTCGGGGCCCGACGGGTTCGACCAGCAGGTCTGGACGGTGGAGGCACGTAGCGACAGCGCCGTCACCCTCCGGCTCGAAACGCCGCACGGCTGGAACGGCTTCCCCGGCGATCTGGTCGCCCGCGTGGAATATGCGCTGGAGGACGACGGGCTGGCGGTGCGCTTCACCGCCACATCGGACTGGGCGACGATCGTCAATCTGACGCAGCACGCGTACTTCAACCTGGTCGGGGAAGGCAGCGGGGCGACGGTGCTCGACCATCTGCTGCAGATTCCGGCGAGCGCGATCACCCCGGTGAACGACGCGCTGATCCCGACGGGGGAACTGGCGCCAGTGGACGGCGGTGCGTTTGACTTCCGGGCGCCGAAGCCGATCGGTCGCGACATCGATGCCGCGGACGCGCAACTCGCGCTGGGGCAGGGGTACGATCACAATTTCGTGCTCGACGGCCCGGCGGGCTTCGAGCGCCGGATCGCGACGCTGTTCGATCCGGGCTCGGGCCGGGTGCTGGAGGTGCATTCGACCGAGCCGGGGGTGCAATTCTACTCGGGCAACCATCTCGCCGATGGTGCACCGGGGACCGGCGGCGGTGTGTATCCGGCGCGTGGCGGGCTTTGCCTGGAGCCGCAGAAGTTTCCCGACAGCCCCAACCAGCCCGGCTTCCCCTCGGCGCGGGTGGAGGCGGGGGAGACCTACCGGCACAGTATGGCGTTCCGGTTTCGGACGGCCGGGGATGTCGAAGAGGCGTTCGGTTGAAGTCAGCAAACCCCTCCTCCAAGGAGGAGGGGCTTAGGTAGCGCGGTTGCCCCTTCCGCCCGTCCCCGATACAGCCCTCGCATGGCAAAAGCGGATCGCCTCGAACGGCTCGACATTCGGCGCATCGAACTCGAGGCGGAGTATCGCGCCGCGCTGATCGAGGCGCTGGAGCGCACCGCGGCGGGCAAATGGGGCCTGTTCGACCACCAGAAGGACCGGCACGCCCGCGCCGCGATCCGCCCGACGCTCGATCACCTCGCGGAACTGGGCGAGGAGATCGACGCCGCGCGCGATCGGCTCGGCCTGCCGCCCTTCGCGCTCCAGCAGGAGTTCCTTGCAGCACGCGGCCCGGTGGGGCCTTCGGCGGTCGGCGAGCCCAAGCAGGCGCAGGCCTGGCTGGCGCGTCTCGCGGCGGAGGCGCCCGCGGCGGACTGACGCACGCGCGTTATTCGGTTTCTTCGAGGGCGGCCTCGGCGGCGGCACGCGCGTCCTCTTCCTTCTTCTTCTTGCCCTGATCGTAGTGCCACTTGATGGCGAAGAACATGCCCGTGCCGAACACGGCGAGCTTGAACGTGCCCAGCAGAATCGGAACCCAAATCATCGCAACCACCTGATCTGCGCCGCGCGGCCACCCGCCGCGGCGATGCTCTCGCACATATCAATGACTAACAAAACCCATACGATATGCTGTATGCATCCGTACAATCGCAGATCTAAGGGGGCGGCGTGCCCGCCGCAAGCGCCAGACGTCAGTCGGCGTCGCCGCCGATACCCGCGCGCTGCGAATAGGTGATGCGGATCCGCACCCAGCTGCCGATCAGGAGCCGGCTGTTCACCCGCGGCGCTTTTACCCGGAACTGGAATGCGGCCTGGCGCACCGCGCCGGCATAGCCCGAGCCGCGGGGGAACTCGCCGAGTTCCTGACAATCGGTCACCTGATAGCGTTCGATCGTCCGGCACGCGACTTCGCCCCAGCCCTCGCGGCCCAGCGCCCGCTGCGGGAGGTAGGGGGAGAGCTGTGCGTTGGTGGGGCGGCGATACCAGTCCGCGGCATAGAGCGTCTCGCCATGCGGGCCCGTGCCCGCGCGCGGCGTGTCGTCGGCGCCGCTGCCACCGCCTGCGTCGGCGGTCTGGGTATTGCCCTGATCACCGGACTGCGCGGCCGGTGCCTTGGCAATATCGGTCGCTGCATAGTCGCGGCGGCTCATCACGATGAAGCTCGGCGGCCCGCTGGATACGGGCGGCACGAC